>NZ_JAVJSQ010000015.1:300000-457692 GCF_040219335.1 Gimesia sp.
GCGACTGAAACCGATGGAGTATGGCTTTTACGAAGTCCGTTCCAAACTGGTTCGGGACGAAAAAGCCATTCTGGAAAAGAAAACTTCCTTTGCTGTGATTGATCTGGTGAATCCCCGTCCCCAGGGAGAGTTCGGCTGGGCGATTTCTGAAGAACATGACCAGTTGCCTGTTTCTGAGTTGCCTGATATCGCAGCGCAAGCAGGAATCAACTGGATCAAATTTCCGCTCTGGAATGTTATGGCGTCGACTGACATTCACCATTCCAGTCGGATCGCGGAGATGCTCGACCAGTGTTCCAACCAAGGTATTACTCCCGTTGGTTTGTTAAATCATCCACCTCGGGATTTACGCTCGCAGTTCGCCAAAGACTGGCAGGGGGTCAGCGGAATATTTACGATGCCCGCCAGTTTCTGGTCCCCTTCACTCGAAGAGGTCTTTGCGCGATACACTTCTTTAGTCAATTACTGGCAGCTGGGGGGAGATGAAGACAAAAGCTTTATCGGAATGCAAAATCTGTCCGAGACGTTGAAGAATGTCAAATCGCAACTGGATCTGATCGGTCGGGATACGCATGTTGGCATTCACTGGGACTGGAAAACGCCGCTGCCTGAGAATCATATGACACACAGCTTTGTCGCGATCAATAATGAGGAGCGTCTCAATGCGGCGGAACTGGCAGTAGAGCTACAGAAGGTGAAGCTGGGATCTGGTATGGGGCCGCACTGGGTTACGCTTACGCCTCTGCCGAAAACCGGTTACGAACCTGAGGAACGGGCCATTGATCTGGTCAAACGAATGGTGACCGCGAAATACATGGGCGCGGATGCAATATTTGCTTCGTCTGTTTTCGATGAGCAGCATGGTCTGCTCAATCAGAATGGCTCTCCCACGTTGTTATTTCTTCCCTGGCGAACAGTGTCACTGGCATTACAGGGAGCGAAGTATATCGGCAGTTTCAACATGCCCAATAAGAGTTCGAACTTCGTATTCGCACGAGATCAGGAAGCGATCGCGGTAGTCTGGAATGAGGAGCCCACGGAAGAGGAAATCTACCTGGGAGAGAATGCCTATGCTACCGATGTCTGGGGAAAACGGATCTCGCTGGAGCGGGATGAGACGACCCGCCGCCATAAGCTGCTGGTGACCCGTTCTCCGATTGTCCTGCGCAAATGCAATCAGCAGGTCGCTTACTGGAGGCTGGCTGCTCAGTTTGAGAAAGGGAAGTCTAAGAGTGAATATGGCGGGCATGCAGATGCGGTTCTGGGAAAGAATACTTTCGCTCAGAGTGTGCAGGGCAAGGCAGTGTTGAATGTCCCCAAAGGCTGGGAAGTCGAACCACGAGAGTGGACGTTTAACGCCGGCACCGGAGAAGATTTCCGCCTGGAGACATTCATGACACTCCCCACGAATGCGAGCCTGGGGAAGAAGGATGTGTCGATTGACTTTGATATTTTTGCCGAGCGAAAATACTCAATTCGCGTGCATCGCTCTTATCATGTCGGGCTGGGGGATATTGTGATCAAGGTCACGGATCGAAAACTCGAGGGGAATGTTCTGGAGATCGAACAGATCATCGTGAATAACACCTCGCCTCTGGAAACACTGCAGTTCCGTTGCAGTCTGTTCATTCCCAGCATGAAGCGGATGCAGCGTTTTATTACCGAGCTCAAAAACGGACAGGACCGGAAGCTGTATTACCTGCCGAATGCGGATCGGCTCAAAGGGAAAGAACTCTGGATCCGGGCAGAGCAGGTGAATGGCCGCCGGATTCTGAACTACCGCTGGACGGTGGGAGAGAACTGGGAAGCACAGGAACCGGTGACTCAGAAAGCGAATAAGCGCCAGACGACACGGGTGCGTTAAAAGGCTGGTTCAGGCAGCTTCGAGGTCTTCTTCTGAATCTTCATCCTCAAAGTCTTCGAAAGTATCAGACTCTTCGACGTCGGATATTTCTTCTGTCTGCTCTTCGGCATCAGTCGAGAGTTCAGCGACTTCTTCGGACTCACTGGTATCTTCAGTTTCCTCAGCGGCCTCTTCCGTCACGGCTTTCGCCGGCTCCTCAGGAGTGGGACGGAGCATTTCGGCCATGGGGAGATCATCCAGATTTTTCAAGCCGAAAATTTCCAGAAACTTGCGCGTGGTTTCATATAGAAAGGGACGGCCGAGCGAATCATCTTTACCACCGATACGAACCAGGCCGCGGTCCATCAACTGCTTCAGCATTTCGGCACTCTGGACGCCACGAACGGATTCAATGTCCGCTCGGGTAATGGGTTGGCGATAAACGACGATCGCCAAAGTCTCCATCGCGGGAGGGGAGAGTTTGAGAGCCGCCTGTCGCTGATGAAGTTTGTTGAGCCAGAACGAGAACTGGGGATGCGTCATCATGCGGTAACCGGTGGCAACCCGCTTGATGTGAAACGCGGACTGGCTGGCCGCCAGCGCGTCGTTGAGCTGGTCGATGAGCTCTTTGGCTTCCTTGGCATTGGCCAGGGTCGCCAGTTGAGCAATCTTTCTTGTCGAGATCGCACCATCTGCCACAAAGAGTACTGCTTCAACTTTTGCCATTTTCAGACTGCGGCGTGTATCCACTTCCTGATCGGTCGCAAACAGCAGACTGCTGGATTGCTCAGACCGTGTCTGAAAATTCCAGAGAAACCCCCGCGCTGGAATTTGTTGGAAAACCGCCTCGGACAGCGATGTGTTTTGGGGGTTTACGAGTCCGCAGGCGTGATGGTGAGATGCTGATCCGGGAAACATATGAAGCTTATCGCACCGTGAAGTTTTGAGAGTAAGTGGCTACCTTCTGGCTGATTTCATCTTCCACTGTCAGTTTCATGATGTGGGGCCCGAGCGAAATATTGCGGGGGATCTCAAATTTATAACTGTGGAAGTAATCCTTACGTACATTGCGGCAGAGATCCTCGGTTGTATCGAAGGGGATCTCTGCTACAAGATCACCGTTGGTACCCGCTTTGAAGATCTGGATCTTTGACTTTAACAGTGTACGGTACATGCCGTCTGCAGTCAGTTCGCTCGTAAAGTTTTCTATTTCTGAATAAACCAGTACGGGACGCCCAGGCGTGTATTCATCACGCTCGAAGCGTTCGTAACTTCCAAAACTGCTGATCTTGTGGCAGAAAGCGACATTCTTGAGTTTCAGGTTTGCCTTTTCCTGCAGGCGGGCGGTTGCCTGACGGAGCTGAGTCACTGTTTGAGTGGCCCGATCGGCAACATCTGGAATAGCCGCTTCATCAAAGTAGTTTGCCACGGCCCAGAAGGTCTGCTGCCAGAATTCCTGATCTGCTGGTTCAATCCCCGGAATCGCTTCCAGGGCACGTTCGTGCTGTCCGGCCATCAGGTAAAGCATGCGGAGGTAAACGTGTCGCTCAATGTAGTTCTGTTTTTCTTCAGGAGTCGAGCCCGGTTGAAGCTGAGCGATTTCTGATTCCGCAACCGAGATCAACTGCTGCAACTGATCTTGCGCCGAAGCACCAGATTGTGCAACAGCCAGGGGGACCATCTGTGGGGCCAGCTCGGCTGATTGTGGATTCATGACCGGTGCTGTTTGTGGATCCGCAGGAACGACTGACAGCGGTTGTGCGGCTGGATTCTGCTGGCCGGTGAAGGCCGTGCTGGTACGAGTAATCCCGTTTTGAATCGCAGACGTCCCCTGATGGATCGCTGACGAAAGTTTTGTTTTCAGTGGACCGACCAGGGGAATGTGATTCAGGCCCTGGCTGATGGTTTCTGATGTTGAATAGCCTTGTGGTTGACCGGGGACGACAGCGGGGAGGCCTGCTTCCGGATTGTTCCCTGCTGGTTCCAGGGTTCCCAGCTGAACTGGGTTGTTCATGTGCTGTACCTGCTGGCTACCGGGAGTAATCTGCCCCGGTGGTGCCATCTGCTGGGCACTGGCCTGTTGCACGACAGGCTGCTGATTACTGACCTGAGGCAGGCTTGTATTCGGAGCCGGAGATCCACCAGGCTGGGTATGTCCCAGGCCGGGTAAATTCACAGGAGCGGCCGGAGTCGTTTTGTGTTCGGCCAACTGTTGTGCCTGCATGCTGTTGACCATTCTACGCGTGCGCAGAATGTTTTTGATCATTTCCGGATCGACGCCCTTGAAACTGGCCAGATACTGAGATCTTTCCTGCGGCGTCGCGTCTTTCAGTTCTTCGTGGATGTACGCCAGCAGTTCGGCGTTATGCGTGGTGACTTTGGCCGGTTTTTTTTCCGTTTGAGTTAACAGTTCCCCAGCTTCTTTGCCGAGTTTCACTGCTGTTTCTTTATCGATTTCCACACCGTTGATTTTGGCAACGGCTGTTTCTTCTTCGGCTGCCGTTTCTTTTTCTGCTTTCTCAGATTTCTCTTCGGAAGAAGCGGACTTTCCCCAGTTCCACGGCGCAACAGGTGCTTTCCAGGCCACGGCCTTGGTACCTGATGTGGAAGCACATCCGCACATCAATAGAGAAAGTAGAACAGCAGGGATGACCATGCTGAGCCGAAATCGTTTCATTATGCTGCCCGGTTTCATGGGGTGAAGGGCTGGAGTAACTGTCGCACGCTGATGGTGCCGAAAGGTAAAACTGTGATTTGGAGGTGATTGAATCTGAGTGAGAGTTGATCCTGATCAGATCCCTGATGGGACAGGAATCGGTTTTTTATGAAAAATCGCGAAATGAAGCAAGATCGATTCAAGAAAGTAGAAACTACTGTCGGCACTCTGTTTTTCGCAGAGCAAAATGCAGAGTCGCGGGGAGGGAGATGTTCTTAAGTGATTACTTAGAAAAGGTTTGTGGTTTGCAGGTGGCATGCGCTGCGTCCTCTCCTTGAGGGGGGAAACGCAGCGGGCATGCCTCTGATTCGATTAACTGAAAAAAACGAATCTCGAAATCAGGGAAGTTCCCAGTTGCTGTCGAAGAGTTCAGCCCAGACCGTTTCATTCTCGAAATTGCCATCTTTGTTCTGTTTGAACTTGATGACGGCGATATCACCCAGCTTGGGGAACAGCCAGGAATTGGAAGCGCGGAAATCTTTTTCATGCATGGTATGCCCGGAATTGATGACCACATACCGCGTCGGATTCAGCGGGTTGGGATAGATCAGGGCAACTCCATGGTCCTTGGTATCATAGGTCTTCCCATTGACGGTGATCTGATCTTTCGACCATTGGATCGGCAGGTCTTCGACAATTTTGGCGATCAACGCATTGGAGCCAGGGTCTCCGAACAGAATCAGGTTCTTGTCGGCGATGGTCTGATCCGTAACCTCTTTATCTGTGATGACGGGAACCTTCCCTCGCAACCACTTGTCGAATTCTTTCTCGAAAAGAGAGAGAACGGATTGCGACCAGGCCTGTTGTTCGGGAGTCCAGGGAGTGCCAGTCCCTTTCACGCAAACAAAGGGCAGGGTGAAGGCGTCGTCGATCGGCCCCTGCAGATTGCGGCGTTTGCGTAGATTCGAGTTTTCGATGAAGGCTTTGGAATCGTCGTATTTGAGCACATCCCAGCCGCTGTTACTTTTGACAAAGTAGACCTGAGGCAGCAGTCCGCTGGCTGCCGACTCCAGCGGAAGCAGGGTCCCGTCCAGTTCGACTTTGGGAGCGATATCACGGGCGATGGAAAGGGCAGCCACATTGTCAGTGGTCAGCTCCAGATTTCCTGATTCCTCATTCAGTCCCCCTTCGACGGTGGTCGGCTCGTACATCTGGTCCAGCTCTTCGATGTTGAGCCATTCGCATTCATTGAACTTGGGAGTGTATGTAATAAAGCGGATCTGCTTGCGGCCCGGCCAGGCGGGGCGTCCCTCTTTGGAGATCTTCAGCAACTGTGCAAGGAAATCCTGATAAGCGGGCATCCGTGACTGATGTGCCGCCTCGGGGCTGATATACAGGGGGATTTTGATATCCAGTTCTTCAGCCTTTTCGACCATCCGAGTGCTCGAGACCAGCTGCTTGTCTTTTCCGCCTCCGTAGGTCACGACTGGAACGTCCGCAGCGTTGAGGGCGTAGTCGATGGAGTCATAAATGTGCAGAGTTTTATCCTGATAGGGAGGCAGTTTCTCTTTATGATTCTGATACTGGTAGAAATCGACAAAGCCCGCTCCCGGTCCCACGCCACACCATTCAGAGGGATAATGCAGTCCCAGATGCCAGGCACCAGCGCCTCCCATGGAGAAACCACGCAGGGTGATCCGCTGTTTGTCGATCAGGTAACGTTTTTTGACATCGGCGATCGCTTCATGTACGTCAACTTCTCCACTCCAGCGCCAACCGTTATCTGTCCGGCCAAAGGGATCAAGGTGCAACCAGTCGTGATCTTTACGCGGTCCTCTGCCATTTGGATGCATGATAAAGAAGACTTCGTTGCGTCTGCCTCCTCGGCCATGCAGTTCCACATGCAGGGGCCAGCGCTGGCTGGATTTCTGTTTGAAGTCTGCAGGAAAGGTCAAAGCATACGGTTGTACGGAGCCATCGATCTTCGAGTAGTATCCGAAGAGCACCGTACCCTTCGGATCAGTCCACTCGGGTTTGCCTGCTGCGAGTTGACTGGCTCGCTGGCGTCCGGTTTCGAGAACCTGGTAGGTCTCTTTGACGTACTGTGGTTTGTAAAATTCCTTGTGGCGTAAAATCCACTCTGCTGCTTTCGCATAAATTTCCACGTCGGCGAGCAGGGAGCGTTCGATCTGGGGATTTTGTTTAAGTGTCTGAATCTGCTGTTGCAGTTCCTGAAGTTCTGCTTCGAGTTTCTTGCGATCTGCAGGAGGTGCGTCCTGGGCAGAGAGAATTACGGGAGCAGATACCAGTAAGGCGAAGAATGCCAGCGCGAGTACAAAGTGGGAGCAGAGGCTGCGATGCATGGAGGAATCCTGATCATGAAAAAAGGAATCGGTACCGAATACGGCGGGTGATTTCTCAATTTACATTATCAGGGATGGAAGGGCCAGACAAGAGGTACGACGATGACTGTCAATAACCAGACAATCAAAGTCAGCGGGCCGCCTATACGCAGATAGTCACCATATTTATACCCCCCGGGCCCGAAGACCATCAGGTTGGTCTGGTAGCCGATGGGGGTGGCGAAACAGGCGGCTGCGGAAATGATGATGGCAATCACGAACGGCATCAGGTCCACACCAAGGGCATTGGCTGTAGCGACCGTGATCGGAAAGATCAGTGTTGCAGTGGCTTTGGCGGTAATCAGATTCGTGAAGACCAGGGTGATGAATGAGAGAATCGCGAGGACGATCAGAGGACTATCGTTAGCCATTCCGGTAAAACCATTGGCAATCAGTCTGGCGGCACCAGAGTTATCGATGGCCTGTCCGATTCCCAGTCCGGCTGCGATGGTGATCAGCACTCCCCAGTCAATCGAGCGTTTGGCTTCCGTGGCACTGCAGCAGCGGGTAGCGGTCATCAGACCGGCAGCCACCATAGCGGCCACAAGCATCGGAATGTTGAACACGGCGACCATGCCGATCATGGCCAACAGGATCAGCCGGGCGATCCAGGCGCGTTCGTGTCTTGGAGGCGTGGAATCTTCGACCTGGCTGACCAGGAAGAATTCACGGGAGTTCCGTTGCTGATCGATGAACGAGGGGTGTGCTTCGATGAGCAATGTGTCGCCTCGCTGCAGTTCAATGTCACCAATCTTCTTATTGATCCGCTGACCATTTCGCGCCACCGCGATAACCGCAGCGTTGTAATTGGAGCGAAACTTCGCGGTGCGGATGGACATGTTGAGAAACCGAAAGCTGTCTGAGACAACCGCTTCAATCAGGCAGCGTTCGGAGCGGGGGCCGGAGAGTTTGAACAACTGGTCGGTGGCTGGTTTGAGGCCGGGGATTTTCTGCAGATCGATGACCGATTCAACAACGCCCACGAAGACCAGCTGATCGTTGGCGGCCAGTCGTTCATTCGAGGAGACCGCGGCGATCACATCATCGGCCCGGTCGATTTCCATCAGGTACATGCCGGGCAGATGACGCAGACCGGCCTGTTCGATGGTTTTGCCTATCAGAGGGCAGCCAGGTTCAACGACCATTTCTACCGTGTATTCTCGAGGATCATCCATGGGAGTGATCGCCGGTTTTCGCTCGGGGAGCAGCCAGCGAGAGCAGACCAGCAGATAAATCAGTCCCGCAACCATGACCGGAACTCCGATCCAGGCGATTTCAAACATGGTCAGTGCAGGGCGATCTGTCTGACTCTGCAGCAGCCCATTGACCACCAGGGTGGTGCTGGTGCCGACCAGGGTACAGAGCCCTCCCAGAATCGCGGCATAGCTGAGAGGCAGCATCAGATGCGAAATGGAGATCCGCATTTTCTTGGCCCAGTCAGAAATGACGGGCATCATCATGGCGACGACGGGAGTGTTATTCAGGAATGCACTCAGGATGGCGGAAGGCACCATCACGCGGGCCTGCGCATCGGTCAGGGATTTCGGATGTCCCAGTAGTTGCTGGCCCGTGAAGGAGAAGCCACCGGTCTGCCGAATACCTTCACTAACCACGAACAGAAACGCGACTGCCAGCAGGCCTTCGTTGGCAAACCCCTGCATAGCCTGATCGACGGGAACGATGCCGGAGACGATGAGAATGGTCAGACCACCCATCAAAATCGTATCAGCGCCGGCACGTAGAAACGTCAGAGAGCAGATTACTCCTGCTAAAACGAGAAACGTGACTACGATGTGCCAGTCCATGTCGGTTAATACATCATCAAAAGACAGATCGATACAGGGATTAAAATTCGAGTTCGTCCAGAGACTGGATCAGGAGCGAGTGCAGGTGTCCGTTGGTGACGATCACGCCCTGATTATTTTTCAGTTCATATCCCTGGTCAAATTGCAGCGGGTTGCCGTGGATATCAGTGACTTCCCCTCCGGCTTCTTCAACCAGCAAAACTCCCGCCGCATGATCCCAGATTTTCTCGCGATAACCGGGGCGTGTGGGCAGCCGCATGTAAATGTCAGCCTCACCCTGGGCGACGACAGCGTATTTAGCCTGACTGTCCAGACGCCGGGGCTCTTTGCTGATCCCCAGTCGTTCCGCCAGCTGCTGAGAGTGGCTGTGTGAACTGTGTCCCGATTCGACGGATTCACAAAAGCGGGATTCCGAAAAATCGGCAGTGGTGGTCACGCGGATGCGTTTCGGCTCCTGTTCGCGAACGAGGGGAAGGGCGTATGCACCTTGTCCAGCGATCGCGTAGTAGAGCGTCCCCGCGGTTGGGTTTTCCCCGGGAAAGGGCAGGTTGGGACAGCCCAGCACGCCGAGTACGATTTTTCCCTCTACGATCAAAGCAAGTGAAACCGCGTACTGTTCTTTGCGTAAAAAGCCTTTGGTTCCATCAATGGGGTCGAGAGTCCAGAACCGGTCGCTGTATGTTTTGGCGCCGCCGTAATCGATCCAGGTACAGACATTTTCAGGAGTCGTATCCTGAATACCGTCAGCAGTCAGTTCTGCGACAATCTTTTCCAGGAACTCCCGGTTTTCCGGTCCTTTCAGTTCAGCGGCATCTTCTTCTCCGATGATCGGATCTTTCGGGAATGCGTTGTGGAGTGCACGACAGATAACGGCCTGACTGCTGAAATCTGCGATCGTAACCGGGCTCTTATCTTTTTTTTCGAGGACTTCATCCGTGATGGCAGATTGAACTGTTCTGCAGATCAAAGCAGCCTGTCTGACTGCCAGGAGTGCCGTCTTTAATTCCTGTTCCAAAGTTTCTGTCATGATTTCAGATCGTTTCGAGTGAAGCTGGCTATCAGGGATACCATCAATATCGACAGGTTCGACTGTCTGTCTTTGAACGCTGTCCCCGTATTATGACGATTTTCAGTCGATCTGCCAGTTTACAGCGGAAGCGCGACAGGCTGATTCTGCTCACAGCTCCGGGCAACAGCTTCGGAAAACTCCATGTATTTGACGCCGGTGGCGAAATCAGTGAAGTGTACGACTTCCTCTCCACGGATGGCACCAATGAATTCCGATTCCACACGCCAGCCGCTGATTTCTTCCTGAGGAACCTGGATTTCTTTGAGCTTATCCTCTCCCATGTGACCAACAAAGATTTTCTCTTCAGGAGTGAATTGAACTTTGATGGTACCGAGGCTGCCATACAGGTGAATCTGCAGACCTGGTCCAAAGAGAATTGTTCCACTCAGGTGATAGATGGCGTTGGCGCCTCCCCGCAGGCGAGACACGATCTGCAGGCTGTCAGGGAGAGTCACGTCGGCGTTGCCCTGGTCTGTCGCTGAGGGACGAACGGGTTCGAAGATTGAAGACTGGGCAAATACGCGTTCGGTGGCAGGCACCCAGCGGCTGAGGGTCTCGTGCAGGATGCCCATAGTGAGCATATTGTTGCCACTGATTTCTTTATCGAGACGCCAGTGCATTTTTTTGCTGTAATCCCAGAAGGCATCGTCGGCCCCCTGAACGATGACTTCCCGCAATTGACCCAGATACTGATGAGAAATCAGCTTGATGATTTCATTGTTGTATTTCAGCCCGAAAGGGCTGGGAACGATCTGGGCGATCAGGTCGGGGCGCGCCTGGGAGACTTTCAGCATCTTGCGCGCTTCTTCCAGGTTACGTGCCATTCTGGCCTCGGTAAGCACGTGCTTTCCTGCTTCGAGTGCCATGCAGGTGATCTCACAGTGCAGATCAGGCCAGGTGCCGATCACAACGGCGTCGATTTCCGGGTCTTCCACAAGTTCCTGCCAGTGGGAGTAGGTTTGCGGAATACCGTATTTCCGGGCAACTTTATCTGTAGAGGCTTGAGTTGAGTTCACAACGCCTGCGAGTTCGACGTCATCAATCGCCTGAAATCCCGGAATGTGTCGCGCTTTTGTATTTGCTCCTGCGCCAACAATTCCAATCCGGATCGTTTTTTTTCCCATTAGTTTAAGTAGTCCCGATAGTCCAAGATGCGTTTTACAGATTGTGATCTTTTCAGCCATCCGGGGCTGGTTTCACCCGGGAATGGTCTGTTACGACGTATCCGACGATTCTAACGAGCAGTTTTCAGGAGGACCATTCACACAAAACAAACAATTGGAGGTTCCCCAGATTCTCATTGGAAAATTGTCGTTTTGTGCCCGATTTAACACGAATTGAATACCGTGGTGTGTTTATGTGTATATCAGGCGGCTGCTTTGGAGCTGATCTGGACTCCGGTATGGCTCAATATGGCCTCTGCTGCATGTGCGGAGGCACCGGGTATGACGGTCTCGTTATACAGCGATGTGAGCTCTGACCGGGCCCGTTCCAGCGCCAGGGGGCTGCTGAGCCACTCAGCCAGGATCGTCGACATTTTAGTCACGACTTTGTTCGGATTTCCCACAGAGGGAAATTCCGGCATGATTTCCCGACCTGCAATCAGGTTGGGGAGTGACATGTATTTGCACGTGATCAGCAGTTGTCCCAGGAAATACATGCCCCAGTGGCTGCGATACAGCACAACGGCTGGCGTTTTGCGGGCCAGCATTTCCAGACTGACCGATCCGGAGACCATCAGGCAGCAGTCAGCGGCTTCGATGATTTCCGGAGTCTTTTTGAGATAGAGCTTCAGTGGTAAATCTTCAGCCTGTTGTTCTCGAATAAAGTTCTGACAGAGTTCAAGGTGTGATTCCCGGTAGCAGGCAATCGGAAAGATGGCGTCGGGAAATTGTTGAGAGAGGCGACGAATCGTCTGTAGCATCACAGGGAAGTTACGCGTGACCTCATTTGTACGGGAGCCGGGGAGTACACCTACAATCTGCGGAGCGGACTGTTTCAACTCGGTAAGGGTGTCCTGTTGCAGCTTCCGGGAAACCACTTCATCAAAGAAGGGATGCCCGATGTAATCGACGTTGATTCCTCGCGATTCATACCATTGTTTTTCAAACTGGAGTCCGGAGAGGATGTAATCCACATTTTTACGGACCCGTCGAATGCGCCAGGGGGCCCAGGCCCAGAGTTGAGGAGGCAGATAATAAAAAACCGGAATACCCAGGGCTTTGGCTTTTTTCGCGACCCACCAGTTGAATCCGGGGAAATCCACAAGGATCACGGCGTCGGGACGCTCCTGTTCAAGGTAGGCGCCGACTTGCCTGATCAGCTGGATGAATTTGAAAATCAGTGGCAAAACGTTGAGAATGCCCATGACGGCATAATCGGTCAACCGAACTTCAAGGTGACAGCCGGCAGCCTGCATTTCTGGCCCTCCGAAGGCGGAGAAACGAGCGTTGGGGCGGCGAGTGCGAATTTCTTCGATCAGGTGAGCCGTGTGCTGATCTCCACTGGGTTCGCCTACTGAAAAAAAGAGATGCATCGAAGTATCCTTACCTGCCGGGGATGCGGTCTGCGGTCCGTCCGAATATCTGAACTGCCCAGTCTTAAAGCCGGACGTCTCAAAAGCCGCATAACGTTAAGTCAAATAACGGTTTTGGGTCAAGGCCGATTTACAGGTCAGGGGCTGGGGATGTGTTCAAATGCAAACAGCCCCCTGAGATTGACTCAGGAGGCTGAGAGTAGATTTCATACTGTGCGCATCAAATAACAGCGTAGGGCACGCGTCAGTTTGACTTAGGCTTCAGTGGCAGCAGGTTCTGTTTCTTGTGCTTCCACAATTTCCAGGCCAGGCACGGTGATCGATTTGATGCGAACGGTGGTGTATTTCTGGCGGTGACCTGTGTGACGACGAGAGTTCTTACGGCGACGGAACTTCTGAATTTCGAGTTTCTCGCCTTTGACCTCTGGGTTCACGACTTCGGCTTCGACCGATGCACCTTCGATGGCCGGGGTGCCGATCGAGCTGGCGCCGCCACCATTGGCGAGCAGCACGCTTTCAAAAGTGATGGAATCGCCTTCTGTTGCTGTAGCACGGTAGTCGATTGTCAGGGTATCGCCTTCCTGAATCGTATATTGATGGCTGCCATCTTCGATTACTACAAACATCCTCAAACCTTCTTTTTTCTTATCACTTGGATCAAATAATTGCTGAAGTCGGATTTATGAAGCAAATGGAATCCGATCTGTATTCAGAATCAAAAGCGCAACGCTAATGATATTATATGGTTAAACACAGCTGCGAGAGTGTGTTTATTCAATCAGCCAGCCAGGCCCTGCGCGGAATCCGTACCTCTCATACGCATAGCGAGCAGGGCATTGTAAAGAGTCACTTTTGAAATTTCGAGTCAGAAGCGACTAGAAATTCACTTCATTTCCAATATCGTCGTAACAACGTGCGGTGAGATGTTCTGGCTCGACATCTGTACGGGCGTTAATTGCGATGACAGTGTTCGATGATTCTTCGAGGCTGTTGATATCTTTGCGTCGTTTATTATTCAGGTAATTAGCCACATTTTCATGTACATTCAGCACCAGCCTCGCGATGTTTTTCTTGTAGACCGTGGTCATCAGGGTCCGCATGACTTCGATGGCCATGCTTTCTGCTGTTTTGACCTGGCCCGTTCCCCGGCAGGAAGGACAGTCTTCGTACATGCTCCTGCGGAGGGAGGGACGAATTCTCTGGCGGGTCATTTCAATCAGACCGAAGGGGCTGATGCGGAGTACTTTAGTGCGGGCACGGTCTCGTTTGACCAGATCGCGTAGTCGACGTTCGACGGACCGACGGTGCTTTTCTTCCCGCATGTCGATGAAATCGATTACGATCACTCCGCCGAGGTCTCGCAGGCGAATCTGGCGGCTGATTTCTTCCGCGGCCTTCATGTTGACTTTGAAAGCTGTTTTTTCAGCATTGTCATCAGCCCGGTAGTTACCACTGTTAACGTCGATCGCAACCAGGGCTTCGGTCTGGTCGATTACGATTGAGCCGCCACCTTTCATGGGCACATGCCGGTTCTGGATGCTGCAGATTTCATCATCCAGGTTGCTGTTGTAGAAAATCGGATCACTGCCGGTGTAGTGCTTAATGCGATTGACGTGCTTAGGCAGGACGACTTTCATGAAGTCGCGAGCCCGCTGGTAAGCCGTGGGTTCGTCGATATAGAGCGTGTCGATTTCGCTGTTGTAGATGTCGCGTATCGTGCGAATCATCATGTCGGACTCTGAGTAGATTTCGACAGGCGCCGGTAGTTTCTTGATGCGCCCGACGATGGTTCCCCAGAGACGGAGCAGGTAATTCAGGTCGCGTTGCAGATCTTCGGCAGAGCGATCAATACCTGCAGTACGGACAATAAAACCCAGTCCCGGCGGAGGTGCCAGCTGTGTCAGGATGGTACGCAGCTGTTTTCTCACGTCTTCATCAGTGATTTTGCGGCTGATGCCAACCCGCTGCAGTCCGGGCATAATGACCAGGTAACGGCCGGGAATACTGATGTAGGTAGAAAGCGTAGGGCCTTTGTTGCCGATCCCTTCTTTGATTACCTGGACCAGCACTTCGCTGCCGCGTTTCAGGATTTCCTGGATCGGTGGTTTGTTGGCGACGCTGCGTTCGTTGATACGGCGGCCTTTGGAGTTTCTACCCCGTGAAGCCTTGTTTTCACCGTTCTCTGTGATGTGTCTGTAGTACTGGTATTCGATATCACTGACGTGCAGAAAGCCATTCCGTCCAACGCCGAAATCGACAAATGCGGCCTGAATACTGGGCTCGATATTGACGACTTTACCCTTGTAGATATTTCCTACCAGGTTTTCGAGGCTGTTGCGCTCGACATACAGTTCTTCGAGAATACCATCTTCAACGATGGCGATTCGACTTTCCTCCGGCTGGAGGACATTAATCAGCATTTCCTTTTTCATGGAATACCCTTTGTCGTGGAACACGACGAATGCAGTATTCCTCAGCAGTCACTGTGGAGACGGACTTTCCACGTCGAGAACAGTCTCTTGTAGTGGAACAGCCAGTCAGTTGCCCTTGCTGAAGCACATAAGTCTCCGGGCGGGCGATTCTCCTGGAGTAAGCCGATGTATCGCTGGTCGATCGACCGTGACGAGGCGGCTTAGAGAGATTCTGGTGGGGGCGACTGGTGAGTCGAATCATTTCCCGAACATTGTCGACGGGCGTGATCGTTCCTGAGAATACTGTAACTGCTCTGGTGTGGCTGACAGTCGGTGTAGCACGTGGCACACAGAACATAAGGCCTGTTGTGCGGGTGGATGACCGTAGCGGGTTAGAGGTCGTTACAGAGGCGGCAGGAACTGCCTGTGGACTTTGAAAGCGTGATGTGCAAGCGGCAGCATATCCCCGTAAGGCGGCTTGAGCCGTCTTCAAAATGATTTGTTCTGAAGGATCAGGGGGGTAGTTCATACTGCTGTCACTGGTGTGAGGGAACGGTTCGCAGGGACTCTGGCAGGCTGCTCGGGAAGAGCCAGCACTGTGTCGGGAACCTGCATTCAGTCTGAATCACACGTAAATGCTTTCGGTTTGGGAAATGACTGTGTCATGCATTTCGTCTTAATTGAATCTGGTTCATACTCAACCCACGCACCACCGAGGTGCAGTGGATGGCAGCGAATCGATTTTTGAAAAACAGTTCGAATCCGCTGCAAAATGTAAACGTAAAAATCGAGGTTGCAGAAGGGGTGAGTTTTCACCTGATCCTGCGGTTAATGTTGTCCTGGTGCTTTTCAGAAGCGTCTGCTTTGAGTTGAGCGCTTACAAAGGAAGCTCTTCATCAAACAGGTCAGGACAGATTTTGTACAATTCTCCTCTTAAATAACTTTCAACGTCGCGGGCCACGTCGATGGTCATCGCATGTGCTGCGATTTCCTCGGCCCGGGCGATTGTCAGATGTCTGATTACTTCTTTTACTTCCGGAATGGCCAGTGGTGTAGCACTGATCTGTCGAATCCCCAGGCCTGCCAGCAGCGGGATCGATTTCAGGTCGGAGCTCATCTGCCCACAAACGGTAACCGGTATGTTTTTTTTACGGGCCGCTTCTACCACCATTTTGATGAGCCTTAAAATCGAAGGATCAGCAGAGTTGTAGAGCGACGAAACGGCGGGATCAGACCGATCCACTGCCAGAGTATACTGAATTAAGTCGTTTGTCCCAATGGAGAAAAAGTCAACTTCTTCGGCAAATTCTTCTGCCAGCAGGGCAGCTGCCGGGACTTCTACCATCATTCCTATCGGAATATTGGGATTGAAATCCACACCCCGTTCTTCGAGATCTTCCAGAACGTCACCGACAATCATCTTGGCCTGTCGCCATTCGAGCAGAGTAGAGATGAGGGGGAACATGATGCGGACATCCCCGTGTACGGCTGCCCGGAAGATAGCCCGGAGCTGGGTTTTGAAGAGCGGCAGGTCTCGCAGACTGAGGCGGACACTGCGGAGCCCCAAAGCCGGGTTCATGCCCTCTTTGGCCAGGTGGCGATAGCCACGAGGAATCTTATCTGCACCCAGATCGAGGGTTCGGATGACAATCGGGCGGTTTTGAGCCGCCTGGACGACGCGACAGTAGGCGTCGTAGTGAATTTCTTCGGTGGGCTCGGTATTGGACTGCAGGTAAAGGAATTCGGTTCGGTAGAGGCCGATCCCGTCTGCGCCCCGTTCGGCACAGTGTTCAACCTCATTAGGGAATTCAATGTTCCCCATGACGTGAATCCGGGTCCCGTCTTTGGTTTCCGAGCGAATTTTACGCCGCGATGCCAGTCGGGCTGCCATCGAACGCTGACGTTCGCCGGTATCCTTGTATCGGGCCAGCGTCTCTTCATCGGGGTCAATGATGATTTCGCCGTTGTTGCCGTCAACAATGACCATATCACCGCCGGAGACATCGGAGAGAAATTCTCCCAGTCCGACAACGGCTGGAATTTCCAGAGCACCTGCCAGAATCGAGGTATGGCTGGTGCGACCTCCGACTTCGGTAGCAAAGCCGAGCACATATTCTTTGGCCAGCCCCGCCGTTTCGCTGGGGGTCAGGTTATTGGCGAGGACGACGATGGGTGTTGTCAGGTTGGATAGTTCTTCGCGTTTTTCGCCCAGCAGTTGTTTCAGCAGCCGCTTTTCCAGATCGATGATATCGCTGGCGCGTTCCGCCAGGTAATTGTCGCCCAGGTGCTGTACCAGCTTTGTGTAACGTCTAAAGACTCGGCTGGAAGCGTGCTCGGGAGAATAGCATTTATCCCGGATCAGAGTCTCGATCTCTTCACGAAGCCGGGGAGAACTGACCATCTGCAGGTGTGCGGCGAAAATGGCACCGTACTGTTCCCCCAGTTTGTCGGAAGCGAGTCTTTCATTTACGGCGATCTCTTCACAGACCGCATCGAGCGCAGAACGCAGGCGAGCGATTTCGGTTTCGATCACATTGACGCTGACGAATTGCCGCGGTATGCGAAAGTCCTCCGCACCCAGAATCAGGGCGGGGCCGAAATTTACTCCCGGAGAAACTGCAATTCCACGTTTTACAAGCATTCAATCAGGGCCTACTATGGCGCTTTCAACAGACAGGCAACCGGTGATGAACCACCGGGTTGGTGTGTTCAGGGGCTATTCAGACAGATCAGAGACTTCTTCAAATTTTTTGTATCCTGATTCAAAAAACTGAACGATTTCTTCCATGAGTTTTGTGGCGTCGTCGCCGACTGCTTCCAGGACCAGTTCGGTTTCCGGGAGTGCCTGCAGTTCCAGCAGGTCATAGACTTCCCGGGCATTAGCTGACCGATCTCCATTGGAAATTTTAAACTCGCAAGAATAGTCACGGGTCATTCTGACAATTTCAGAAATTGGGCGTAAATGCAGACCCTGTTTCATTTTGACGGTGACAATCTGACGGCAAACAGATTCTTGCATGGCACTTTTGATAACTACAGAAGCTGGCTGAAAACAGGCCATGGACCGCTTGTAGGCTGTTGTTTTCAGTGAGGTTTCGTAATTACCCCTTTCCTGTTAGTTTGATCAATCAGGAGTACAGCGAAGCGTATACTCCTCCCAGACAGTCATCAACTCAACTCAGCAGGAAGTGTCAGTTTCAATTGAGCAGGGGCATCCCTGACAATCAGGTCTCTCAGCTTAGTCCAGTTGATTGCTGTCCGCTTCGTTGAGCAGTTCAACAATGTCTTCAATGTTCTTGGACTGGCGGAGAAACTTACAGAAGTTCTGATTCCGCAGGTGGCGAGAAATATTCTCCAGGCCGCGTAAGTGATCTCCTGGACGATCCAAGGGGGAGATCAGCAAAAACAGAATATAAACATCTTCGCCGTCCAGGCTGGCAAAATCGACCCCGTCTG
Source organism: Gimesia sp. (assembly GCF_040219335.1). Classification (NCBI taxonomy): domain Bacteria; kingdom Pseudomonadati; phylum Planctomycetota; class Planctomycetia; order Planctomycetales; family Planctomycetaceae; genus Gimesia; species Gimesia sp. Next base: position 318,179 of record NZ_JAVJSQ010000015.1, read on the forward strand.
AAGAGAGGGCCACAGCTGCTGTCAGGTTTTCGACAGAAGAATGTTTGGTGTGGGGGACTGCAACGCCGTTACCAATTCCGGTAGATCCCAGTTCTTCCCGTTTGAGAATTGCCGATACGATACCTTCTTCGTCATCAGCCGAAATGCTACCTGCATTTTTCAGGCTGGCGACCATGGTGCGGATTGCTTCTTCTTTGGTTGTCACATTCAATTCCGGAATGATCGCTTCCGAAACCACGAAGTCTGTTAACTTCATGTATTATTCCTTCTAACTACATCTGCAAAAAAGTCGGTGTTTGCGTCCTTCTCGAGGAGAACGGATGGTACGCAAGACATGATTGTTAAATTGTGACGGCCCCGGAAATGGAATCTTTCCTTCAGGGGAGGCTGTTCACACGATATTTAATTGTAAGACGTTTCGTCTCATTCCTCAGCAAAAATCAGACTGCGAGGAATAAATTATTCAGATTCGGTTTCTTCTTCGGATTCGGCTTCCGCCTCAGCCATTCCATTCTCAGCGATTTCATTCATGGGGAGATCGCGGCGGTGATCCTGAATCTTTTGTTTATATTTTTTAATCTGCTGTTCCATCTTGCTCAAAGCGGCGTGGAAGTTGGGTTTAACTTCGTCACCTTCTGCATGCGAAACAAAATTGTGTTTGTGTTCTGCATCAACGAGAATTTCGACCCGGTTCTGGTTTTCGCCTTGATCGATTGTGATCTGGATTGCAGTTACCCGCTCAAAGTAAGTCAGTAACTTCTCAGACTTTTCAGTAATATATTCACGCAGACCATCTGAGACGCTGCCATGACGACAAGTAATCGCAACTTGCACGGAAAATTCTCCTGTTAAAAAAACTACCCACGCTGTGTGTACTTATGTGAGTTTGTCTGGGTTCAACAATAGAAGATGCTAACAGATTCTAGCTGGGCAGGTCCAGATATACCAGCCACTAAATCTCAAGCTCGCGCTGCAAACTTCAGGACCTTTTCCTTGCATGCGGGTTCGGATATGATTTCAATAGATCAGATGAAGTTATAGTCTGTGCAGTCTGCTGTCTGGGGAGGGATTTGTCCCCCAATTTCTCCCGTTTACTCGGAGGGGAATATAAACTGGCAGTGGTCTGATGGCCAGTGTGTCGGCTGGCAGATTCTTGATTTCTGCCCCCTTTTTTGAGGTTATCCGGTAGCAATGCCTACTTATGTGTATGAAGTCGTCAACCCTGATGGGTCGGCTGGTGAACGATTCGAAGTCATTCAACGGATGAGTGAACCAATTTTAACGCAGCATCCAGAGACCGGAGAGCCGGTTCGACGTGTCATTACTGCTGCGAATATTTCCGGAAAATGGTCAGACGCCGAGGCGAAGCGTACCTTAAACGATGACAAACGTCTGGGAGAGCTGGGATTCACTAAGTATGTGAAATCCTCCAGCGGAAAGTACGAGAAGCGGGCCGGCGATGGACCGGACCTGATTTCTGCCGATTAGCTGTTGAGGAGATTTGCTGGTGATGAAACTGCAGTGTGAGTCATGGTTGCTGGTAATTGCTCTGGTCTGTGGACTCGGTACTATCGCCCGGGCGGAAACAAAGCCGGGACAGGCTCCCTATCACAATACCCGCTGTGAGGGAACGTATCCGCATCATTTGCAAGGGGTTTGTGTTGATGGCCAGGGAAATATCTTCTGGAGCTTTACTACTCAGCTCGTAAAAACCAATACTGACGGGAAGGTCCTGATTAAGATTCCGGTGGGGAATCACCATGGAGATCTCTGTCATGTGGATGGCAAAGTCTATGTCGCTGTGAATTTTGGCGATTTCAATAATGCCGAGGGGAAGGCAGATTCCTGGGTTTACGTTTACGATGCGGAGAAACTGCTGCTGATCGGCAAGCATAAGACCCCAGAAGTAATCTATGGAGCCGGGGGAATCGCACAACACGGGGGAAAATTCCTGGTCGTGGGGGGATTACCGAAGGGGTTCAAGGAGAACTATCTCTACGAATACGATCAGAATCTGAAGTTCGTCAAGAAACATGTCTTGGAGAGTGGCTACACTTTGCTGGGAATTCAGACGGCCACTTTTGCGAACCAGCAGTGGTGGTTTGGCTGTTATGGTTCGGAACTGTTGAAGGCCGATGAAAACTATACCTTCAAAGAGAAATTCCCCCTCGATTGCGCGTTGGGCGTTGAGCGTATCTCCGATCAGCTATTGCTGATTGGTCGGGATACACTCAAAGACAAGCAGCACATCGGCGAAGTTCTACTGGCTAAACCCGACGAAAAACAGGGCTTCATCATCGAGAAGAAGTAGTCTCGACTTTCAGCTCTGCTCAGGCAAACCGGTTCAGCGGTTGCCTCCGCCATTCTGGAGATTCGAGGCTGCCAGCCCGAACAATGCACCTTCCAGCAGGTGTCTTTCAATGAAGGCTGCGATCGCTTCAGACTTGGTGTATTGCAGAATGATGTAGTCGCCGGGCTGAATCAGCACACGTTGACTCGGATCGCGGACTGCCTGATAGAGGTCGACCTTAATGGGGAGTTGGGTGCCATTCGGCAGTTGCCGGAGGATGATCGCGTTGCTGGCACTGATTGTCACATCCTGGTTGAGTGCCGAAGGACCTCCCGTTGATTTACCATTGCTGGAATTGTTGCCTCCCTGGGCAATGGAGATGGCGCCCAAAATATCGAGGTCGTAATCGCGGGGCAGCGTGTATTGTCCTCCACCCAGCAGGCCGCCGGTATAAAAGATCTCCGTATCTCGCGACTCAATAAACACCACATCACCATCGTGCAGGATTATGTCTTCGCGCGTGAGGTTGACCTTCTCACCCGGGCTGAGTCGGATCGGGATCTTGACGATGCCGGGCCGCTGCATGGTGGAATCGTTGATCATGGTCGGAGCAGGGAAGTCCCCGGAGTAATAGTTGTTTCCCTCAAACGAATACAGGGGCTGTCCCACCTGGAAGGCTGTGTCTGATGGAAGCTGAGTTGGAGCCGGTAGCGGAGTGTATGAGTCAGAGACCTGTTGGATTTTCTGAGTGTTACGCGGCTCATTCATACTATGGGAACCGGTCTGCACTGGAGGGGGACAGACCGATTGATTCATCTCATTGGCTCCGCCTCGAATAATATAGATCGAGTTTTCTGCATCCAGTCCAGGCAGACCACCTGTTTCTGCCAGGGCATGCAGGACGTCATTATTATAAGCGGGTAAATTGATGACCCGGCCGGTTCCCCGCTTGGAGCGACCAATATTCAGGTTGCCGACGGTGGCTCCCACCAGGTCATTGGCATTTTCCTGGCGAATCACCAGCACCCGATACGAACGTGGCTTCTGCAGGCTGATCAGGATTCGATCCCGTCCTTCGCGAAGAATATCCTTCTCGGTTGTGTATTTGCGGCGAATCGTCTCTTCCAACTGAGTTAGCGTGAGTCCCCGGGCAAACACGGTGCCAATCAGAGGAAGTGAGATTGTACCGTCTTCACGAATGGGAATCGGGTAACCTAATGAAGGCGCGACCTCCTGTGTCTGAGGAAAATGAACGGGGGGGACTTCTTTAAATTGTCCCAGGACGCCTTCGATATAAACTCCCAATACATCTCCTGAGTCCAGCAGGTAGTGTTTGGGGGCGGGTTGACGGAGCAGTGAAAGGTCAATGGTTTCCTTGCCGGAACGGACTTCACCTTTGTACTCATTCGGCAGGTATTGTGCGGGAACGCCTTTGAGTGGATGGATGGCGGCACAGCCATTCAGGGCCAGCAGCAAGACCAGTGCGCACCAGAACTGTCCCCGCTGTGCGAGGTCAGAGGTGTAGAGTCTCAACATTTTGATCGAACCTTTACATTCGATAGTTGCCATGTTGTGTCGTGCCATTCTGTGGTTCATTTCTGCTGTTGATCAACTTGCGACAGGAAAGACTTCCTGTCCTGTTCTTAAACTGTGTCGGGTTTATCGGTAAGGGTAATCTTCAATGATGGAATCGGAATACCGCTGCTGTCCATTCATTAGATTGATCGGGCCTTGAGTGTCTCGTCGCGACCCTGTTCCGGGCAAAGGTGTATACGGGTAAGACTGTAATGAGTACGGGCTGGGGGGCGGATCATCATTGATGTAAGCGGGTAACGCCGGTTCTTTGATCTGAGGACGAATCTGTTTCGCTTTCTGATCAGGCAGAGGCGTATGTTGGATCCCCGTTGAAGGCCTCGGGGCCGGTTTCGCGGGCGGGGGTTGAATTCTGGGTTGTGGAACCAGTGGTCGCGGTTGTGCACTGGGGGTTTTATCAGGCAGACTCTGTACCGGAGGCGGTTCTGGTAAGTGTCTCTGTGGTACTGTCTTTAATGGAGTTTGTGGTCCGGAGACCGGTGGGGGCGGCAGTGTTGTTTCAGACTCATGATGGCGGGGGGGGACCGCTGGTGCAGGCGCTGGGTGTGTTCCTGCTGGAACCTGACTCGGAATGGACTCCTCTGGATAAGCTAAGTTTCCATCCCAGTGTTCCGCGGCTGGTTGCTCCCAACCGGCCAGAGAATAAGGAGTCGCGATCCGATTGTAGTCGTATCGTCCGTCAGCGCGGGCATGTTCTGAGCCCAGTTTGTATCCCGTGAACCATTCCTGCACTTCCATGTAGCCTTCCGGAGTCCGATAGTGGGCAGCCCAGTATTCCTCAGGCGGTACGGGGGGAACAACTCCCGATTCGCCCAGGGCAATGTCCATGTAGGCTTGCTGATAACCTTTTCGAAAGGACTTGGATGGCTTGTCCTGGCAATCGGCGGACATGGTCTTCAGCGATTCTTTGGCACACTTTTTGGCGGCATGTTTTACAAAGAATTTATCGAGATCAGTTTGGTACCCCTCCATAGACCAGTATGGTTTCGGAGAGTACTTGTCATGATGGAAGAGAAAGCATTTCTTCACTCGACTGGAGACCGTCGGGCACGAATCTGCTTCGCCACAGCTGTTATGGGCACAGCCTGTCAGTCCCACCAGAGTGAAAAACAGGAGCAGGGGAATACACCTGAGTCTATCTGAACTCATCAAGCGGGTTTGAATCATGTTGTTTCGAAATCTGGAATCCACAATTAGACCACCGTGCGCAGACTGAGTGTTAAACTATACGGTTGATTTATCGGATGCCGATTCCAGCGATGTGTACGGTTTTTCGGTTCTTGACGATTATCCGGGAGTGCAGGACAGGTAAAATCGTTGGATATTCAATGTTTGACGCAGGGTGCGTGATTGGAAAAGGCTGGCCATTTTGCCTGGTTTGATGCGGGCGGTAGGACGGCAGCGAGGCACAGGCAGAATCTGCCGATCAAGGCTGGCTTGCTCAGTCGGCGACGAAATAATCTTTCAGCAGACGAAAGACACGAGCGGCCCGTTTCTGGAAGACTTCAGGCTGTTTGATCCAGCCCAGGGGAGTCATTCTGATCATGACTTCCACGCGAGGTGTCGCATTTCGTGAGCCGGAAGTGGATTTCCGGGTGGCATTATCAAAGACCAGTTCCACCTCAATAGGGCGGCGGTCATCCGTTTTTCCCCAGAAGGGGAGCAAGCCGGCCTTACCCAGACGCATGACGGCACGGTTCGGATTGACTTCGGTGAGGCGTGCATCATTGTCATTGACAAAGCCTCCGAGCTTGTAAACAACAATATCGGAGGAGATGAGAGCGCTGAAGGAGCTCTCAAAGACCATTTTACCTGCATTGGATTGGTCGGGAGCGACGGCTTCAGGAACCGCGCCTGACATCTGTTCTTCACAGGTCAGGGAGCAGACTCGATTACGCCCTGTTTCTTTTGCCTGGTAGAGGGCATTGTCAGCACGATGGAACAGGCTTTCCAGAGAGTCTCCCGGCTCCAGCTGCGCGACACCAAACGAGGCAGTGATGCGGTTATTGTTTAAATTTTCCAGTTTGAGATTGTTCACTGCCAGTCGCAGGCGTTCTGCTTTCAGTCGTGCATGTTCCAGATTGGTTTCCGGGCAGAGAATGACAAATTCTTCACCCCCGTAACGGCCCACCAGTTCTCCGGAATAGGTTTCATGCTGAAACAGACGGGCCAGTTCAATGAGCACTTGATCGCCAACCGCATGGCCATAGGTGTCGTTGATGTTTTTAAAGTGATCAGCGTCGATGAAGATGATGCTTAGCGGGGCCGTGTTCTGGTTCTGGCTGGCCTGGTTCAGCATGATTGCCAGCTGGGTTTCCAGTTCTCCCCGGTTGGCAACGGATGTCAGTGCATCCTGACTGGCGGCCATTTTCAGCTGGTTGAATTCCTGGGGACGCTTCAGGCTCCGAGACAGATCGCGGAAGATCTCCGCTACGCCGACCAGTCGTCCATCTTCCCCGAACATGGGGACAGATTGCACTTCAATCTGAATCAGCCGGCCATCCGGTCGTTTCAGCATCAGTTCTGTGGTCATTGATTTCCCACTGGCAATGACCCGGTTCATTGTGTGCTCGGATGAGGCGAGCATCGTTCCATCCTGATTCGTCACCGGAACGCTGTGGTTGGTCCAGGCGTTGCCCAGCATGTCGCCAGCCCGCAGGTTGGTCAGTAGTTCCAGACCCGGGCTGAATAATACAAACTGGAAATCTGAATTGACGATATAAAAGCCGTCGTAAAGGCTTTCAATCTGAAACAGGTAAGAGAAAATATTGCTGATCAGGTTGGCTTCCGCGATCTCCTGCTCAGTCAGTGGCTTCGGCTGAAAGTTCCGATTGACCTCCTGAATAGCCTCGTGGAAGGTTTCCCGTTCGGTCTGTTCCCAGCGGGACAGGGCACAGATAATGTTGCCATCGAACTGAGTACCTGCGGCTCCCATGAGAATCGACATGATCTCTTCATGTTTCTTCCCGGTACGATAGACCTGATCGGTGGCCAGTGAATCATAGGCGTCGGCGATCGCCAGGATGCGTGCCCCCTGATGAACCTCACTGCCGATGCATTGATATCCATTGGTCGCCCCACTGAAGTGAAAGCGGGTTTGCGAGAGGATGGTCAATACTTCATGATCGGTGCGACAGGCTTGTAGCACATCGAGACCAATGTGGTGGTAATGCGACATCAGTTCGATCTCATCTGATGTCAGCTTACCTGGCTTGAAAATGATGTGGTCGGGGACGCCGATTTTACCAATATCGTGCAGCAGGGCGGCTACTTCCAGTCGTTTCAGGTGGATGCCTTCCCAGCCCAGATTACTGGCAATGCCTTTGGCCAGGAAAGCGACACGTCGGCAGTGGCCGAGTGTGACGGCATCACGCGCCTGTAGCGCAGTTAATAGTTTGCGCAGGTGTTTTCGGCAGATAACCTGATCAACGTCGTCCGTGTGTTGTATATTGAGTGCCAGTTCATCGGATTCGACCGAAAAAGCAACCAGTTCCCTCAGGATCTGTGAAGAGCCCATATGATAGCTGCCATGCACAGACTGCTGCTGTGGCACGGTTTGACTGTTGGCTATCAGGGAACTATTCATCGGAAAACCTTGACGAGATTACAACCCGAGACAGGTACTGCCCGAACTGGTCTGGCGTAAATTTGAATTTCAATGCTCTCTAAACAGACATTTGCCTGATGCATTTCATCGTCACCCGCATTGAGCACTGGAGTAACTTGCATTCCGAGGAAACCGATTCAGACGGTTTGGTCTGTTTTCAAGGCATAACGGTCATCGCGATGATGGAGATACATCTGAATGACTACCTAAAGCTAGGTCGCGTTACGAAGATGTCAAATTGCAACATCCCTCTGTGAGGATGGATCGCTGGCAAGTGGTAGAGATCGTCTGCGTAGAACGCCTGGCGGGAATGGAGTGGTTCTGTTGGTCGTAACGGCTGTGCAGCCTTTACTGGGGCAGACTGCAGGTGACATCAGGTATTGAAGGCGATCGTGACCTGAGCTGCCCGCGACTGGACAATATTCCCCAGCGATTCGTATTCGTCCTGGGGGATGCGTTCTGCGGGACCGGTAATCGTGAATGCTGCAATGGCAATTCCGTTACGATCCAGAATGGGGGCAGCCACACAGCGAATCCCGGAGAGTCCTTCTTCGTGATCCAGGGCGTAGCCCCGTTTGCGAATCACGTCCAGCTCGTTCAGGAAGGCCCGTTTCGATGTGATGGTGTGCGGGGTGAAACGTTTAAAGCGGATGCGGTTCACCAGGTCTTCGCGTTCATTTTCCGGAAGGAAAGCAGCGATGGCTTTACCCGGAGCACAACTGTAACAGGGAGCCCGGGCACCAATCTCAGCGGAATATTTAAATGGATGCCGAGCCAGCAGCTGTTCCAGAATCACAATTTCCGTATCGATCAGGCAGCAGAGCTGTGTTGTTTCGCCGGTCAGGTCGCGCAATTCCCGCATGGGGCCAATTGCGCATTCCGACAGAGGGCGATCCTGGACACTGGGGGGAATCAACTGCAGGAAGCGATTGGTCAGATAGTATTTTTTTGAAGCAACGTCGCGGGAAAGGTATCCCATTTCTTCCAGTGCTTTCCCGATCCGCAGCAGAGATGCCTGGGGGACAGAGAGTTCCTCGCTGAGTTCGCTGAGCGTACAACCGTGCGAGTGCTTCGCCAGATATTCGAGCAGGGCGATACCCCGTTGCAGGCTGGGGGAGGCGGCAGCCGCCGATTTGTGATTTGTATCGGGAGCGGGCATTGTTGTTGACTTCATATATGAAATAGGTTTCAATGGTGAAATATCTTAAAGGGGCGAGATTAAGGTGTCAAGCACTTTGAGATCGGTTTAAGATGGAAGTTATCGAATCAACACTCCTTTCGAACGGCAGCAGAAAGCAGCTCTAATATGCACGCAGGCGAGAAAGTATGGGTGGCGCTGACGTTGTTCCTCGGGTTGGCTTTACCGGGACTCAGCAGGGCAGACGATCTCTTCGAAACACCTGAGCGTGTGCAGGCGGATTTCGACCGAGTGATCGCTCCGTTGATTGCTGGCCACTGCCTGGACTGTCATGCGGGGCTGGATCCGAAAGCGGGGCTGAATCTTTCCCGCCGCGATCTAACTTTCCAGGGAGGCGAAACGGGAGCTGCGGTAGAAGCAGGTAAGCCGGATGAGAGTCTGCTCTGGCAATACATCGAATCGGATGCGATGCCCCCCGAATATCCCCTGTCTGCGGAAGAAAAGCAGTTGTTCCGGCGCTGGATCGCAGCTGGCGCTCCCTGGGGCACTGATCCCATTGACGCCTTCAGCAAGACAACGGAAAAGCGGGCCGGTTACGACTGGTGGTCGCTGCAGGCTCTGCAAAAACCAAAAGTACCTGTCGCGACTGGGAAACACGAACTCTGGGTAAAGAATCCCATCGATGCCTTCGTCTTGCGGCGGCTGAAAAAGCATGGTCTGCAGCCGCGTGCTGAAGCGGATCGTCGTGCTTTGATCCGTCGACTGTATTATTCCGTAATAGGTCTCCCCCCGGAACCGGAAGAAGTGGAAGCGTTCGTCCAGGATAATTCGGACGATGCTTATGAGAAGCTCGTTGATCGCCTGCTGACATCGCCACATTTCGGCGAGCACTGGGCGCGGCACTGGCTGGACGTAGTCCGGTTTGGTGAAAGCAACGGGTTTGAACGCGATCAGCCACGTGAGAATGCCTGGCATTATCGAAACTGGGTGATTCAGGCCCTGAATAAAGATTTGCCCTACAATCAGTTCGTCAGGCTGCAGTTAGCCGGTGATCTGCTCGAGCCGGACAACCCCGGAGCGGTCAAGGCGACCGGTTTCCTGGTCGCGGGACCCCATGATGTGGTGATTCCACAAAGCACATTGATGCGGGCAACGATGAAGCAGGACGAACTGGAAGATATCGTCGGCGTGACCGCGCAGACATTCCTTGGGTTGACTGTGAACTGTGCCCGCTGTCACGACCATAAATTTGACCCCATCGGTCAGCAGGAGTATTACCAGTTCGCCGCAGCGCTGTCAGGCGTCGTCCATGGAGAACGGAATCTACCCGATCCAGCCTACAATCGAGCTCAACATGCTCTCGCTCAGAAAGGGCAGGCACTGAGTGAAGTTCAGGGACAACTCTTCCAACTGGAGACGGTTGCCCGACAACGTGTGCTGGCGAAACGCAATGCAGGGGAAGACACACCGGGAGTATCGCTGGTATCCTCTCCTATCGCTGCCTGGGATTTTCGTGAAGGGACAGACGACCTGGTGGGAGGTTTAAAGGGGACGCTGCACGGTTCTGCAAAACAGACGCCCGAGGGACTGGTGCTCGACGGGAACCGTTCCTTTTTGAAAACAGAGCCCTTGCCTCATGTTCTGGGGGAAAAGACTCTGGAAGCCTGGGTGAAACTCTCCGATCTGCAACAGCGGGGGGGGGGCGTCCTGAGCGTACAGACAACTGACGGTAATCTTTTCGATGCGATCGTGTTTGGCGAGCAGCAACCGGGACACTGGCTGGCGGGGAGCGATCATTTTAACCGCACAAAGTCATTCCAAGGCCCCGAAGAGAAGACCGCTTCAGAAAAAGAGGTACAGGTTGCCCTCGTGTATTCAGCCGACGGGACTATCACCGCTTATCGAAATGGAGCCGTTTACGGGAGCGGTTACCGCTCTAAAGGCTTGCAGACATTTCCCGCTGGAAAAACAGAAGTCCTCTTTGGTTTACGCCATGGTTCTCCGGGAGGGAATCGACTGCTCAAAGGAGTGGTCAGTCAGGCACGCCTGTATGATCGAGCATTAACGCAGGAAGAAATTCAGGCTTCTGCCCGCTGGGGAGGCATCTTCTTTTCTCAAGAAGAACTGCAGGCGGCTCTGGATGAAACACAGCGCCAACAATGGCAAGGACTGCGCCAGCAGCGTTCCCGTCTGCAGGCAGAAATCAAAAAGCTCCAGGCTGTGCAGCCAGTAAAGGTCTATGCCGCCTTGTCCCGCGATCCGGGAGTCTCACACTTGCTCAGGCGAGGAAGTGTGGCGGCACCGGCTGGCGTGGTTCAGCCGGGGGGGCTGCAGGCAATTCAGGGACTGGATGGTGATTTGCAAGTAGCCGCTGACAGTTCGGATCAGGAGCGCCGCATGAAATTTGCCAACTGGGTGACCGATGCTCGAAATCCCCTGTTTGCACGAGTAATTGTGAATCGGATCTGGCATTATCATTTTGGTCAGGGGCTGGTGAATACACCGAATGATTTTGGTTTTAATGGAGGACGCTGCAGTCATCCCGAACTGCTCGACTGGCTGGCGATTCAGTTGAAAGAGCATGACTGGAGCCTGAAATCGCTGCATCGTCTCATACTGCTCTCGGCAACGTTTCGTCAATCTTCTGAGGTCGATTCGCAGGCAATGCAGGTAGATGCTGACAATCGCTGGTTATGGCGGAAGAGTCCGCAACGGATTGAAGCGGAATCGATTCGGGATTCGATTCTGAAAGTCGCAGGTAAATTGAATCCCGAAGTCGGGGGCCGCGGTTACAAGGACGTCAAATCGTATTTCTTCAAGGGGACCCAGTTCTATGAACCACTGGATCCCGTGGGTGAAGAATTTAATCGCAGGTCGATTTATCGATTTTCCGCACGCGGGGGACGGCATCCGCTGTTGGAAACGTTCGACTGTCCCGATCCTTCTACGACGACTCCCGACCGGGCATCGACAACCACGCCTCTGCAGGCACTGGCATTGATGAATGATTCCTTTGTGTTACGCATGTCGGATCAGCTGGCCGCGCGGGTCAAGCAACGATCAGGTGCCGACACCGGGCAGCAGTTGGAGGAACTCTTTGAATTGGTCTATCAACGGCTGCCACGACAGGATGAAGCAGCGGTATCACGTGAGTTTGTTTCTCAACATGGTCTGTCTGCCTTGTGTCGGGTGCTGCTGAACAGTAACGAATTTTTATATGTGAATTGAAACTGCCATGTCATTTCCAGAGCCACAGCAGAAGAATTTGAATTCGCCTCCGGAAAACGAATTTTTGTCCCGACGTGATTTCTTTTCCTGGGCCGGGACCGGGCTGGCGGGGACGGCACTGATGGATCTGTTACTTCGTCAGCAGTCTGTGCGCGGCGCAACACCGAAGCAAGCTACGATCCCTGCACCTCATTTTTCGCCGCGAGTGAAACGGGTGGTTCATATCTGTCTGATCGGTGGGTTGAGTCATCTGGATTCGTTTGACTATAAACCTTCGCTCAAAAAACTGCATGGCAAGGAAATGCCGACCGACAAGAAGCCCGAGACGTTTTTCGGCAAAGTGGGCCTGTTGCGAAAGAACGATTTTGAGTTTCAACAGCGGGGCGAAAGGGGTCTCTGGATCTCCGAGTTGTTCCCGCACATCGCGGCACAGGCGGATGAGTTAACGCTGATCCGTTCGATGAAAGCAGATTCTGCCAATCATACGCCGGCCACATTTCAGGAGAACACCGGGTTTCGACTCAACGGTTTTCCGGTGCTCGGTTCCTGGCTGTCGTACGGGCTGGGGTGTGAGACCGATGAACTGCCTTCATATGTCGTACTGCCGGATGTCCGCGGCTATCCCGCTGCGGGAACGATTAACTGGTCCAACGGTTTCCTCCCGGCTCAGCACCAGGGGGTTCCCTTCCAGGGCGAAGGTCCCGCCATTCGGGATCTGTTTCCTGAACGGCAGATTTCTGAGCAGACCGAACTCGCCAGTCGACAATTGCTAACTCGGTTCAACCAGGCGCACCTGGAAAGAGCCGGCGCCAACAGTGACCTGGAGGCCCGGATCCGCAGCCACGTTCTAGCTGCAAAAATGCAGTTGGCCGTCCCGCGGGTGACTGATCTTTCAGGGGAGACCGCCGTGACCCGGAGTATGTACGGCTTTGACCGGGAGGAAACCGCTCCTTTTGCCCGCAACTGTCTGCTGGCCCGGCGTCTGCTGGAGCAGGGAGTGCGTTTCGTGCAGCTTTTTTCGGGAGGGCCCTTCGGTTCACCCCGCATTAACTGGGACGGGCATGAGGATGTGAAGCGGAATCATCTGCGGGAAGCGACGCGCATCGATCAGCCTGTCGCGGGGCTATTGAAGGATTTACGTCAACGGGGGATGCTGGAAGACACGCTGGTGCTGTTCTCGACTGAATTTGGCCGGACGCCTTTCACGCAATCAGCTTCAAACACGGTGGGCACAGGCCGCGATCATAATATGAATGGCTTTTCCGTCTGGATGGCAGGCGGTGGTCTCAAGCACGGGATCAGCTATGGAGCCACCGATGAATTCGGCTGGAAATCGGTCGAGAAAGTTGTTCCCTGGCACGATTATCATGCCACTGTGCTGCATCTGCTGGGCATCGATCACACCCGGCTGACCTGGTATCACAACGGGATCGAACGCCGGCTGACCAATGTGCACGGCGAAGTACTTCATGAAATTCTGGCCTGATTTTCATCTGTTTTTATCGATTCTCTTGCGAACCAGCTGATTTTTTCAGGAACTTATTTTGTGTGCATGGACGGATCGACTAGAATAGCTATAGTGTGTTTTCGTGATCGGCATCGAGGAGGGCGCTTACTTCTGTCTGATTGACATTAACGTCCTGTCTGAATAATTACTGAGATGAATACTATACAAAACCCCGGCAGCAAGGCAGACTCTAAAAGGGTCCTGATTATCGGTGGTGGTTTTGCCGGCTTGAATGCCGCGTTAGAACTGGGAGGCGTTCCCGGCGTCGAAGTGACCCTGGTTGACCGCCATAATTACCATCTGTTTCAACCATTGCTCTACCAGGTCGCCATGGCTGGCCTGAGTCCTGCAGATATCGCGACGCCCATTCGCAGCCTGCTGTCCCGCTATAAGAATACCAGTGTCCTACTGGGAGAAGCCCAGTCAATCGATCTGCCCGGCAAGAAAGTTCAGTTTGATTTTGGCGAACTGGAATACGATTACCTCGTCCTGGCCTGCGGTGCGACACACAGTTATTTCGGTCATAATGAGTGGGAAGTTTACGCTCCAGGCTTAAAGAACATCTCGCAGGCCACTGAGATTCGCAAGCGGGTGCTGTCGGCCTTTGAGCATGCAGAGCGGATTACCGACCCTGATGAGCAGAAGAAATATCTGACGTATGTGATCGTGGGTGGCGGACCAACGGGGGTTGAGTTGGCAGGGGCGATTGGCGAGATGAGTCGGTTTACCCTCTCCAAGGATTTCCGTCGCATCAATCCCAGTCATACTCGTGTGATCCTGGTCGAAGCGGGACCACGGATTCTGCCGATGTTCTCCGAAGAACAGGCGAATCGAGCAGCCCGCGACCTGGAGAACCTGGGAGTTCAGCTCTGGACTTCGTCTGTGGTAACTAACATCAACGAAGATGGTGTCGAACTGGGGAGCGAACGAATCCGGGCTGCCACTGTGCTTTGGGCGGCAGGCGTGGAAGCTTCCAAGTTGGGGCAGTCTGAGGGGATGCAGACTGATAACCGGGGCCGCGTGATGGTTGAACCAGACCTGAGTCTGACCAATTATCCCAACGTGTTCGTTGCCGGTGACCAGGCCTGTTATACACACCAGACAGGAAAACCCTTGCCGGGTACCGCACCGGTGGCACTGCAGCAGGGGCGATCCATCGGCCAAAATATCCGTACTGAAATCCAGGGCAAACCCCGCAGTGAGTTCCGTTTCCGCGACAAAGGACAGATGGCGACCATCGGTCGCAGTCGAGCCATTGTCGAGATCGGAAAGTTCAAATTAGCCGGTTTCTTCGCCTGGGTGGTCTGGCTGGTCGTGCATGTTTTCTATCTGACTGGTTTCAAGAACCGGGTGCTGGTCGTCATGCAGTGGGCCTGGTCTTACCTCAGTTTTCGTCGAGGCGCTCGATTGATTGTCGGCAAGGAATGGGATCCGGAGCCGGTGCAGGAGCCGCAGCACGAACACGAAAACGAGGAAGTTCCGGTTTCGTCCGAGCACTAAACTTGTCCTGAAAAAGCCAAAACACTCGTTTTTCGTAGCACGGCGATTTATGCTGAAGGGGATGTTTCATTCCTGATTCAGTCGAGGACGCCATGCCTTACCAGATTGCTCCCTTCCGCTTTGATGTCACTGTGCCGATCGGTCACTCGTTATGCGGAGGCTGGATTCCTGCCGCATCACGCATTGATTCACCGCTGGAAGGGCTGGGGTTTGTGCTCTTGACTGAGTCACAGCCTGTGGTTGTCTGCACTCTGGACTGGACGGGGCTCTGTAACGATGCCCATCTGCAGCTTCGCCAGGCACTGGCGAAGGCCGCCGGCACGACTGCGGACCGCGTGGCGGTGCAGTGCGTGCATCAACACGATGCCCCGTTTGCCTGCCTGGAGACGGACCGGATAGTGCGGGCGCAAGGAGATCTGCCACCCAACATGGATCCGCAGTTTTTTCAGACCTGTCTTCAGCGTGCGGAGACTGCGGTAAAGGAGAGTCTGAAATCACCACGTCGCCTGACGCATGTCGCATCGGCCCAGGCAGAGGTGGAGCAGGTGGCTTCCAACAGGCGGGTGTTAAACGACCAGGGGAAGATCCTGAAGAATCGAAGTGTGGCGGCCAGTAGCGATGATATTCGTGATCTGCCGGCCGGCGTGATCGATCCCTGGTTGAAGACGGTCGCCTTTTATGACGGCAAAGAGAAAGTCGCAGCCTGCTACTACTACGCCGTACATCCCATCAGTTTCTGTTGTACCGAGGGGCATGTAAACAGTGAGTTCGTGGGACAGGCACGCAAGTTGAAGTCGGAGCATGATGCTCCCGATTGCCTGCACGTTTATTTCACTGGCTGTGCAGGCAATATCAATGCAGGCAAGTATAACAACAGTGATCACCACGAAAATCGACCGGTACTGGCCCAACGAATCTTTGCGGCGATGGAGCGAGCGTCCGAACAACTTCGTCCCGAACCGATCAAGCGGCTGCAGTGGACGACCGCCGATTTCCTGCCCCCGGTCAACCGGGCGTTCTCCATCGCTGAACTGGAGAAACAGATCAATGATCACAGTCGACGGGTGGTGCATCGGAACCGGCCTGCTTTCACGCTGGCCTGGTTGCGACGGCATGCCGCTCAGAAGCCGATCACGTTAAGCGGGTTGCACGTCAACCAGATTTCCATGCTGCACCTGCCGGCCGAGCCGTTCATCGAATATCAGCTGCGAACCCAGATGCTCTACCCCGAACGATTCATGGCGGTGGCTGGCTACGGGGACGGCGGTCCCTGGTATCTGCCGACTGCGGAAGCTTACTTCCAGGGGGGCTATGAAGTCAGTGTGGCTTTCAGTGGCCCGGAAGTGGATCAGCATCTGATGCGGGGTATTAAAGATTTGATGCCGGGTTAGCAGTAGACTCAAATCAGCCCGGCGATCGGTTTGCCGTGCGGCAGGATGGGAATCGGTCGTCCTTGATGGTCGACGAGGGAACGCGAAGAATCGATGCCCAGGTGACGGTAGATCGTGGCCAGCATGTCCTGTGGCGTGTGAGGATTGTGTGTCGGGTATTCGGCTTTGGAGTTGGTGGCACCAACGACCTGTCCCATTTTCAGATTGCCTCCTGAGAAGAGGGCCGTGTAAGCCTGCGGCCAGTGGTTGCGTCCCGTCCCCGAGTTGTTGGAAGAGAGTCGGGGAGTGCGACCGAATTCACCGACGGCGACAACCATGATTTTCTTATCCAGGCTGCGTTCGTGGATGTCCTCGATGAGCGTGGCCAGGGCCTGATCCATGTACGGGAGACGGGTCTGCATGTATTTCGCAAAGTGACCGGGGCGTCCCGCGTTGAGAATGTGATCGTCCCAGTTCGTGAATTCCTGCCCGGTCTTCGGGGTGTTGAAGAACAGCGAGACAACGCCACAGCCGGCTTCCGCCAGGCGGCGGGCGAGCAGGCAACCCTGGCCCCACATGTTGCGTCCGTAGCGGTCACGCAGGCTGTCCGATTCACGGTCGATGTCGAACGAACGGGCGGCATCGGGGCTGGTCAACATCTGAAAGGCGAGGTCGCGGAATTTGTCATTGCCGTGCAGGTCTCCCGTGAGATCGAGATCGCTGCGCAGTTGATCGAACTGTTTGAGCAACTGGCGGCGTTCGAGCAGATGCTTCCCATCCATGCCGGCCTGCAGTTTCAGGGAAGGGGGACGGTAACTGGTTGCAGAAGGCTCGGTCGATTCAAAAGGTCCGTGCTGCATGCCCAGGTAAGTGGGCTGGACCATGTAGAACTTCGAGGGTATCGAGACATAGGGAGGCGTTCCCGCATCGGAGAGACCCCGGACAACGCTGGTGACAGAACCGAAGTCGGGATGTTCGCTTTTCGATTGTGAAGTGGGATCCAGTTTGGAAGGACGTTTCCCAGTGAGAACGATGATCCCCCCATCACTGTGAATGCCGACGTCGTGGTGCAGGGAACGGACAAGCGAGAATTTATCTGCGATTTTGGCCTGTCGCGGAAAGAGTTCGCAGATATCCATTCCCGGAACATTCGTGGAGATCGGATTAAAGAGGGAGCGGTAATCCGAGGGGGCGTCGGGTTTGAGGTCGTAGGTTTCCAGTTGCGAGGGGCCACCGTGGAGGAAGAGGAGAATGACGGAAGTTTCCGGTCGGGTCGGGGCGGCTTCACTGCGGAGAGACAGGAGTTGCGGGAGCGACAATCCCCCCAGGCAGAGTGAGCCGATGCGCATGAATTCGCGTCGGTTCACCGGTCCACTGCAGTAATTGCCCGTCATTTGATTTCATCCCGTTCTGGAGCACCCGACGACGTACTCGGGTGGAACTTTGAAATATCAATGAGCGATTATATGTGTGCGGTTTGGAAAATGCCAGAGGAACCTGTCGGGGAGGATCTGAATCAGGGAGCGTGCTCTTCGGGAGGGATCGGGCGACCGTGGGGATCCTGGTCGGTATCGAGGGTGTCGGCGTTGAGGCGGTCGCGAAGTTCCCGGTCGGTAAAATGTTCGAGTTGCTCGGCCTGGCGGTGAATCGTTTCTGTCGACATTCCTGCGTGTTCAACGAGGTAGTGTTCCCAGAGTCGGTGTGAGCGGACGAGTTGTCGGGCACGGTCCCGACCAGTGTCGGTCAGGGTATAGGTTCCGTTGGCGTGTACGAGCTGGCTGTGCCGCACGAGGTAGCCGAGTGTCAGGCTGGTGGGCAACGGCCGGGAAAAGAGAATGTCCCGCAGGTAGAGGGCGTTTGGTTTGAGTTCCGGATCCCGTTCTTCGATGCGGTACATCAGGGCGACGATGTCATCCGCGAGAATCTGCCAGGCCAGAAACTGGCGTCTCAGAAAGACGATCACCACGCCATGTCGGGGGCCGAACAGGGCAGCGATGATAAACAGTAGACCGGCGGCGACCGCCATCATGCCGGCTGTCGAGGTACTCTGAAAACCAAACCAGTAGGGGACGGTGATGGCACTAATGTGCCCGATGATGGCTGAGAACATCGCCAGTAGAACGCTGAGGACCAGCATGACTCCCAGTCGATCGGTGAGCATATAGGCGGCGGCTGGGGGGACGACGAACATGGCGACAACCAGAATATTGCCGACTGCTTCAAAGCTGGCGACCGCGGTGATCGCGACCAGGGTCATCAGCGCATAATGGATGAGCGTCGCATTGAAGCCGGTAGTGGTAGCCAGAGCCGGGTCGAACGAACTGAGCTTCAGTTCTTTGAGAAATAGAATCACGAACAGCAAATTGATTAACAGTACGATTGAGAGCACAAAGACCACCCGGGGAATTTCCCAGCCGGCGACGAGCACGGTGTCGGCGGGAGTGAGTTCGATCGCTCCATAAAGGACGCAACCCGGATCGAGATCCACACGATCAGCTGCCTGGACAATCATCACCAGTCCCAGGGCAAACAGGGAGGTGAAGACGACGCCCATCGAGGCACCTTCATCCACTTTTCCAAAGCCGCGAATCCACTCGGTGAACAGCGCAGTCAAAATGCCGGCAATAACAGCACCGACAAACATGGGCAGGCTGCTGCGGGAGTCACTGATTAAGAAGGCTGCGGCCAGACCCGGCAAGATGGCGTGCGTGATCGCATCGCCGAGCATACTCATTTTACGGAGTACGAGAAAGTTGCCCAGCAGGGCAGTCGCGGCGGCACACAACATGCCCGCGACGATGATCCAGCCATCCAGAGTCCAGCTCCACTGTTCGAGTCCGCCCATCAGGTGGTCCTCCTGAAAGTGGGGGTACTCAGTGATTGAGGCAGATCAATGTCATGTGGACTCTGCAGAATTCCTTCCGTTGACTGACGAACCAGCAGGGATTCCAGTTCGGCGATCACTTCCGGTTCCAGGACATGCTCAATCGCATCGGCATCCTGATCGACTTTACTGGAAGCGACGTCTGCGTAGGTAATCAGGTAGAGTTCCCAGAGGCGATGCTCGTGCACGACACGGGCGGCTTCTTTCAATCCAGAGAGTGTCAGTTGCACGCGATTGTCTGAGAGTAACGTCACCAGACGTTCGTCCTGGGCACTGCGAATGATTTTCTTGAGGGCAGGCAGGGACCAACTCCGCAGCTGCTCCAGGGCAGAGAGTGAGACCGGTGGTGCACTGTCAGTCACGCCGATCGGGAGTTGCTGATGTGCTTCGAGGTATTCATAAAGGCCACGCAACAGGTGCTGGCGATTGACCTTGGTATTCAGTTCATAACGACGGTACTTGCGAACCAGGATCCCACGAGGGACGCCAAAAATCATGCTGAAGAGGAACATGGCTGTCGCGACGAGAACGATCATTGCACCGGAAGGGAGATTGGGGAAAATCGCACTCATGCCCGAACCGAGCATCCCACTTAAGGCTCCCAGCACCACAGCGACCACTGTCAGCCAGAGCATTTTTTCGGTCCAGAAGCGTGCGGCGGCAGGGGGAATCACGAGCAGAGAGATCATGAGAATCAGCCCCACTGCCTGCAGCCCAATGATCGTTACGATTACAACCAGTCCCATGAGGAGTGTGTCGAGCAGTACCACCGGAAAGCCTCTCGAATCGGCGAAGCCTTCATCGAAGCAGAGTAACGTCAGTTCCTTATACAATAACAATGCTACCAGTACACAGGTCAGTCCAGCACCGCCGATCAGCCAGGCATCGCTGGCGATCATGGAGGCGGTTTTCCCATAGATGAATGATTCGAGACCAGCAGCGTGCCCGGTCTGCATTTGCTGTACGATGTTGAGCAGCGCGATTCCCGCGCCGAAGAAGACGCTGAGCACGATGCCGAGGGCTGCATCTTCCTTGAGTCGGGTCAGATTGCGAATCATCAGGATACCGGCAATGCCCAATAGCCCACTAATGGCCGCCCCCGTTAACAGCAGAGGCAGCGATTTACCGTTCAAACCCAGAGTGCTGCCCATAATGAAGGCGATCGCGATCCCGGGGAGCGTCGCATGGCTGAGGGCGTCACCCATCAGTGCGCGTTTACGGAGCAGGGCGAAGCTGCCGATCATGCCAGCGGACATTCCCAGGAGCGTCGTGCCCAGAATGACAACCCGAGTGTTATAGTCCTGCATGAAGAAGACGCGTCGCCAGTCTTCCCAGGCAGGCCATTCAATACTGCGATCGGTGATGGACCGCTGTGTCTGAATGGACTTGCCTTCGGCAGCCAGGAGAATCTGGCCGGGACTCAGCAGGAGCAGCAGAATCAGCATCCGCGCGCTGAGGCTCATAGCGATTGCTCCCGGCGGCGCATCGTTTCGGTGGCTTCTTCCAGCAGGGTGAGTCGGCCACCATAAGTTTTTTGCAGGTTCTCCGGTGTGAAGACCTGCTCGGTCGGACCGTGATCGATGACTCGCATGTTGAGCAGAATGACGTAGTCAAAGTACTCGGGGACGGTCTGCAGGTCGTGATGAATCACGAGGGCCGTTTTGCCAGCCTGTTTCATTTCCTGCAGGATTTTCACAATGGCTTTTTCGGTGGCGGCATCGACGGCAGCGAACGGTTCGTCCATCAAATACAGGTCGGCATCTTGGACCAGGGCACGGGCGAGGAAGGTCCGCTGCTGCTGTCCGCCGGAGAGTTGGCTGATCTGACGCCGGGCATAGTCGGCGATCCCCACGCGTTCGAGGGCATCCAATGCGCGTTCGCGGTGTTTCTTACGAACAGGCAGGCACCAGCCGATCTCGCGGTAGAGTCCCATCGTGACAACATCGAGAGCATCGACGGGAAAATCCCAGTCAACGCTTTCCCGCTGAGGCACGTAGCCCACGCGGTGCCGGTTTTTCTGATATGGTTTACCGAAGATGTTGACGCGGCCCGAGGCCCTGGGAATCAGTTCCATGATGGCTTTGATGAGCGTACTTTTACCCGCTCCGTTCGGACCAATGATTCCGACCAGTTTCCCCGGCGGAATATCGAAGCTGACATCCCAGATTACAGGCTTACGGTGATAAGCGACCGTCAGGTCATACACGGAGAGGGGGATCTCTGCAGGCGATATTTCAGTCTGCGTTATCGGGCTCTGGTTTTGGGACGAATTCATCGAACTGGATCGATTCATGTTGGGTTTGAAGAAAAGTAGAGACTGAGCTGTGTTTCTCAGGGAGTGAGTTTATCCTGCATGCCTTTTTCCGGGGCAGTGCCCCCCAGCGCCCGGGCCACTATGGTGATATTGTGGTCGAGCATTCCGAGGTAAGTTCCTTCGTATGTCCCCGGTTCTCCCATAGCATCTGAGAACAGTTCTCCTCCTATTTCGATTTGATGCCCCTGCGCGCGGGCTCCTTCAATCAGAGCGGTAATATTCTTTTTAGAGACACTGCTTTCCACGAAGACCGCTTTGATTTTTTTCTTCACCAGCAGATCGACGAGTTCGTTAATCCGTTTCAGACCGGCTTCTGATTCGGTGGAGATGCCCTGTACGCCTTGAACATCGAGTCCATAAGCTCGGCCGAAATAATTGAAAGCATCGTGCGAGGTGATCAATGTGCGACTGTCTTCCGGGATCGATTTCAATGTTTCCAGACCGTACTTGTGCAGTTGCTCCAGTTTCTGTTTATAGGAAGCAGCATTCTTCTCGTAGACATCCGCGTGTTGCGGGTCGTATTGTGAGAGGGCGTCTTTGACGGCGTCGACACATTGAGACCAGGCGGAGACGTCCATCCAGACATGGGGGTCGTAGTGACCGCTAAAATCGTCGGGCTCCAGGAGCGTTTTTTCGTTGATCAGTTCGGTCACCGCATAGACCGGTTTATTGCGCGAGACCTTGATCAGGGTGTCGGTCATTTTGCCTTCGAGCATCAGGCCGGAATAGAAGACAACATCTGCGTTCATAATCGCCACAACATCATCGCGACTCGCTTTATGCATGTGGGGGTCAACGCCGGTACCCATGATCTGTTTCACATCGACATATTCCTGTCCCACATTTTTGACAAGATCGGCGACCATTCCCACGGTCGCTGCGACAGGGATCGGGTACTGGATATTGGTTCCGGATTTCTCTTTTTTGGTCTGAGGCGTCGAATTATCCTGTGACTGACAGCCGACCAGACCGATTAACATCAGGGCGAAAGCGAAGAGCTTTCTCATGATAAGGTATGCTCCGGTAAAGGTTTAGTGTGTGCGGAGTGTTTAAATGTAGCCAAGGCTACATTTTTTATAATTTTATAGCAGGTACCCCGGGAATGTCAACTCCGCGGAAATGCATTACTTCTGAGGCTTGAGGTGTTGATCAAAGAAGCCGATGACCGCAGGCCGGAGGTCGCGCTGTTTAGGTTGGAGGTGAAAGCTGTGTGGAGCGCCTTCGATAATGATGAGCTCAGCGGGGATACCACCTTTTTTCAGCGCGGTCTGCAGGAGCTCTGACTGTTCTACCGGGACCAGCGCGTCTCGGTTTCCGTGCAGGATGAGGAAGGGAGGATCATCGTCTGAAGTATGCGATACTGCAGAGGCCTGTTTGCTGAGTGCCTTTTCTTCTTCTGAGAAGGAGCTCAGCAAGTCTCGAGATTTTGCCAGGGCAATCAGGTCATGTACGCCGTACATGGGGACGACTGCCTGAATGCGGGATGAAAAGCCTGCATAAGGTTCTTCAGGTTCGAGCTGTGGATCGTCGCCGGTCACAGCCAGCATCGCGACCAGGTGTCCGCCGGCGGAACCACCGATCGCCCCGATGTGGTCGGCGTCGATGTGATATTTGTCGGCATGTTTTCTGAGAAAGCGAACGGCGGTTTTACAATCCTGCAAGTGGCCTGGCCAGACCTGTTTGAGGTTATCGGTGAAGCGAGAATGTCTTTTTGCCAACTGGTAGTTGATGCTGGCACAGACGTAGCCTGCTTTGGCCAGATTGGTGCCGATGTTGATTTCGCGGCGGGCGCCTTTGTCACCGCCATGCCAGCCTCCGCCATGAATAATCACGACAGCGGGATATGGGCCTTTCCGCAAGTGGGTATCGGGAAGATAGAGGTCGAGTTTTTCCTCACGGCCTGCCCCCAGGTACTCCACGTTTTTTTGAATTTCTACATGGGAAAGTTCACGTTTGACCCGTTCGGAGGGGGAAAGGAACGTGACCCGGTCCCGGCCTGCAAGCTCGGTGAGTTCTTTAATGTCGAACGCTTTGAGCAGACCGAAGCAGAAGAGTTCGGGCGCCTGGCTGACAGCTTTATCCTGTTCGAGTACTTCCTTGAGCGACCCGTAAGAGTCCTGCAGGCTGATACTTGTGATGGCTGCGGGTTCGATAGCACCTGCCACGAGTGTAAAGAGGCTGCTGCGGGGGCCGACGGACTGGATCTGAACGGTGGACTGCTTCTGGTCGGCTTTCAACCAGCGGGCGATGACAGCGAGCTGGCTGGCCTGAATGCCCAGGGGGCGTTCTCCCACGGCAGCGACAAGCAGACCATACAGGAAGTCACGCTGACTGATTTTCGATTCGCCGAAGTAGAAAGGATCGACGGCGAGCACATTCTGTCCTTCAGCCAGCAGCTTCTCTACAGTTCCAGCCAGACTCTGCCGACCTGCATCTGCGACGACGATAGTGGTGGATTTTGCAGAACCTCGTGAAAATTCCACGGCAGGGACGGTCCAGTTCTGATCGACGTTCAGTTTCCAGAAGGTGACTTTGGTGTCGCCTGCTGATTTGTGGTCGACCTTAGTGCCGATGACTTTTGACTCTGGAGCGGAGATGAGTTTTTTGAGTGCTGCCCGTTGTTTTTCAGGTGTGGTCTTTTTCGCGGGGCGAGGCAGATCCTGACTGAGCTTGAGGGCCAGAGTGTGGAAGTCCGCATTGTCAGCGGGGAGTTCGACCTGCAGTTCCTCTGCTGTTTTCAATTCTTCGTCACAGGGGATTTCTTCGACTGGCAGCGGTTTGCCGGGTTCGGAGAAGTGTGCTGAGAGCATGCGATAGAGGGCTTCGCGATTGTCTTTGAGGAAGTTGTGCGTGCCGGGATCGTCGTTGATGTGCTTCTGCAGATTTTCTTCTTTGTCGTAGAGCTTGAAGATTGGGAAGGCGGCCTTGAGCAGTGGGGGCTGGGCGTATCCCGATTCGAAGCAGCAGTTGTCTTTCGAGTTGTTGGTCAGCAAGGTCGGACGGGGGGCCCGCATCGCGGTCAGGTGTGTGTAGTCGGCGTAGAGCGCCAGGTCGTTTGGCGTCTGTTCGGAATCACCCAGGTCTTTGGTGTGATAGTTACGGGTGAGGAAGCTCGAGTATCCTGCTACCGGATTGGAGAGGGTGACCCGTTCGTCGAGGGAGCTGATAAAGATCGTCTGCCAGCCACCCCCGGAAAGACCCGCGACCGCGACGCGCTGGGGATCAGCGTTAGGATGCGCGAGTAAAACATCGAGCCCTTTTTTCATGGAGAGATAAAAGGGAGCGAGCCCGCTGGTGCCACACAGGTCGAGCTGGTTCATCTTGTAGTGCGTGAAGCCGGGAGAGTTGAGCTGTCCCATGCCGAGCCATTCCACGTTGAGAGCGAGCATGCCCCGCTTAGCCTGATTGATACAGCGGACCTGTTTGTAGTCGGCGGCTTTTCCATCATTGCGATCGTGCCCGTTCACGTTCATCACGACGGGAACTTTGCCCGTCAGGTCATTGGGAATGTAAAGCAGAGCGGGGACCCAGAGTCCGGGGACGGCTTCGAAGCGAAGTTTCTGGATTTTGTATTCGGGACCGCCGGGGATGGTCTCGCCCCAGACGACGTTCAGTTTTGTGTCGCGCCATTTGGCTGCTTCACCGCGATAGACGACTTTGTTCAACACCTCTTTGCGAATGCGGTCATTGACCTTTTCCCATTCGGCGACAGTGCTGACTTCAGGCATGCCGGGGACTTTGGGAGCGATAAATGCCTGGACCTCTTTCCATGGCTGATCTTTTTCCAGGATCGGTTGTTTCAGCCAGTTCTGCAGGTCGGGTTCAGCAGCTGACAATCGCGAAATACTGAGTGAAAGCAGGCTGCAGAAGACGAGTAGAGTGCGGACAGAATGGTGCCTCATGGCTGGAACTCCCGATGAATTCTGGTGGGATCTGATAAATCAATATTGATTCATTCTGCGAAAAACAGGCAGGGAACACAAGTTCGTTAGGAAAATTAAAGAAACAGCACGCGCAGTTTGAACCCCGGTGACTGGCCAGATTTCAGCAAGGTTCTGGTCAGGACTTTTTGCCTAATTCGATGGAACGGAGTGTAGCCGCAGCGACGGCGTTCATGAGGCTGCTACGGAGTCCTCCGGATTCAAGGGCGTGGATGCCGGCGATCGTGGTGCCACCCGGACTGGTGACTGCGTCTTTGAGGGCACCGGGATGTTCTCCGGTCTCGAGAACCATTTCCGCGGCGCCTTTGACGGTTTGTGCGGCGAGCTGAGTGGCGACGTGGCGGGGGAGTCCCATCCGCACGGCACCATCGCTGAGGGCTTCGATGATCTGATAAATGTAAGCGGGTCCGGAGCCGGACAGTCCGGTGACGGCGTCCAGTTGTGACTCGGGGACTTCGACGGCGATGCCGACGGTGGAGAGCAGGGAATCGACCAGGCTGGCATCGGCTTCTGTCGCTTTACCGCCCCGGGCGAATGCAGAAGCTCCCTGTTTGACCAGGCAAGGAGTGTTAGGCATGACACGGATCACGCGGATGGAATCCCCGAGAGTCTCCAGGAAGAGTGAGAGTGGAGAACCGGCGGCGATGGAGACCAGCAGTTGTTTCCCGGTAATAGTGCCTTTCAGTTCCTGCAGGACGTCGGGGAGCTGTTGCGGTTTGACAGCCAGGATCACGATATCAGACTGTTCAGCGACAGTGATATTGGCCTCAAGTGTGGTTGCGCCGGTTTCGTGGGCGAAGTTTTCCCGGGCTGACTCGTAAGTGTCGCTGGCACAGACGTTTTCTGCAGAGGTAAAACCGGAGGAAATGAGACCTCCTGCCAGGGCAGTCGCCATGCGTCCTGCACCAATAAAACCGACTTTCATTTGTCTACTGTCTGACATTCTGGGGGGCTTTCTGCTGTCTGTAGCTGTCAATTCGACTGTATTTTGAGGCTATTTCGTGCTGTCCTCAAATTTTCCTTCGGATAGTCCCTGATAGAGAGGACGTAAACTGCTAGAATACTACTATCTGCGTCTACGATATCAATGTAAGCGTAAGTCACTTTGAATTGTAACACCAACGATCGGAATGTGCATCAGTGCCCGTTTCAGACGTGTTGATCCATAAATGCGAGCTGATTGCGAGATGAAGACGGCCGGTTATAATAAGCTGCAAAATGCAACCGGGAATGAAAGCCAAACGAGAATGTCAGACGTGGTTCCCCCCCCGATTCGTGTGGGGGCGGTCTCTTATCTCAATTCGAAGCCACTGATTCAGGATCTGGAAGATCTCGCGGATAATGCTGAACTGATGTTAGATTATCCCAGCCTGCTGGCCGATGATCTGGCAGAGGGGCGAATCGATGTGGGACTGATCCCGTCGATTGAGGTCATTCGCAGTCCCCATTATGAAGTGATCTCAAATGCCTGTGTGGCGACTCAGGGGCCGGTGCTGAGTGTGAAAATGTATAGTCGCGTGCCTCTGGGTAAAATCAAGCGGCTGGCACTGGACATGGGCTCGCGGACGAGTGCGACGCTGGTCAGAATCATGCTGGCGGAACAGTATGGCGTGTATCCGGAAGTGGAGCCGCTGCCGATCGAACAGACCATTGAAGCGACAACCGCAGATGCGATCCTGCTGATTGGTGATCGGGCGATTCATACGCCGAGTGCGAAGTTCGCTGCGACCTGGGATCTCGGAGAAGAGTGGTTGCGCTGGACAGGGCTGCCGTTCGTATTCGCCATGTGGGCCGTCCGTCGAGATCAGGATACCGGATCGCTGGAGACCGCGTTATGTCAGGCACGCGACAAGGGTGTTTCGATGTTGGACGAGATCGCCCGGCGGGAAGCACCTGAGCTGGGCATTGACGTGGCGGTGGCGGAAAGCTATCTGAAGAATAATCTGAGTTTTTATCTGGGATCTGCAGAGCGTTGCGGATTGCAGCTGTTTCAAGAATTAGCCATTAAAACGGGACTTGCTCCCGAGGGGGTTCCTCTTGTCTTCCGAAATTGCATCTCTGCTGGATAAAGCAGTCGCCGGCGAACGTCTGAACCGAGAAGAGGGGCTCAAGCTGATGGAGTCTCACGATCTGGTTGCGCTGGGCAAGGCAGCCAACGAAGTCACGAAGCGACTGCACCCCGAGCCTTACCGGACCTATAACATCGACCGGAATATCAACTATTCGAATTCCTGTACGGCGGTCTGTGATTTCTGTGCGTTTTACCGGAATCCGAAGTCGCCGGACGTGTATGTGCTCAAACCCGAGCAGCTGTATCAGAAGATCGAAGAGACCATCGAACTGGGGGGAGACCAGATCCTGCTGCAGGGAGGTCTGCACCCAACGTTGAAGCTGGAGTGGTATGAAGACCTGCTCCGCGATCTGCGGGAACGATATCCGACCGTAAACGTGCACGGCTTCAGCCCACCGGAGTTGCATCACTTCACCAAGGTCAACAAGCTGCCTCTGCGCGAAGTGCTGCAGCGGTTGAAAGATGCTGGTCTGGGTAGTCTGCCCGGCGGAGGAGGCGAGATCCTCGTAGACCGGGTCCGCAAGGAAATTACCCGCGGGAAAGCGCTGACCGACGAATGGCTGGAAGTGAATCGGGTATGGCACGAACTGGGGGGCATCTCGAGTGCCACGATGATGTTCGGCCATATCGAGACACTGGCTGAGCGGATTGAGCACCTGGATCGTCTGCGTGAACTGCAGGATGAGACGGGCGGCTTTTCGGCATTCATCTGCTGGACACTCCAGCCTGATCATACCGATATGGATTACGTACCACCTGCTGGGGCATTCGAATATCTGAAGACCCAGGCTGTGAGCCGTCTGTACCTCGATAACTTTAAGAATATCCAGTCTTCCTGGGTGACCCAGGGAGAAAAGACGGGGCAGATGGCACTATTCTTTGGCGCCAATGATATGGGCAGCCTGATGATTGAAGAGAACGTCGTTTCCCAGGCGGGAACGACTCATCACCTGACAGTTGAGACAATTCGTCGCTGTATTACAGAATCGGGATACATTCCCCGCCAGCGGAATGTCTTTTATGAATATATCGATGATCCTGATTCTAATGGTCCTGCAAGGGGTTCTGGTCGCGTTCCTCTGCCTGTGCTGAACTGAGAGAAAATCGGTCAGAGAACCAGCTCAGTGCAGCCGATTCGCCATGATAGGTTATGCTTACTTATATTAATGAGATATCGGTAAGCCTCTTCAGTCTGTCGATTTCCTGTTGAAGATCGACAGGTGTATCAGGCAGCAGGAATAATGGACGGATATGATTCACATCGAGCACCTGAGTAAAAGTTTCGATGATTTGCGACGTGGCAGCATTGTCGCACTCGATTCAGTGAGCTTCGATGTCCAGGCTGGAGAAATCTTCGGCCTGCTGGGACCCAACGGTGCAGGCAAGACAACCTGTCTGCGATTGTTGAGCACCGTGCTGCAGCCTACAGCCGGAACCGCGACGGTGGCCGGTTATGATGTGCGAACGCATCCCCAGGAAGTCCGCTCCCATATCGGCTTCATGTCAGGCAATACGGGGATCTATGACCGGATGACGGCCTGGGAGATGGTCGAATACTTCGGGCGCCTGTACGGGATTGAAGAAGGCCCCCTGCAGGAGCGGCTGGAGTGGATCTTTACCACGCTGCAGATGCAGGACATTCGGGACATGCTGGGCTCGAAGATGTCCACGGGGATGAAGCAGAAAGTTTCAATCGCCCGTACGATCGTGCACGATCCACCTGTGTTAATCTTTGACGAGCCGACTTCAGGCCTGGATGTGCTGGTAGCACGAGCGGTTCTGAAGACGGTGGAAGCATTGCGCGAAGAAGGTAAATGCATCATCTTTTCGACACACATCATGCGGGAAGTGGAGAAGCTCTGCGATCGGGTGGCGGTGATTTATAAAGGCACCATCCTGGCAATCGGCAGTATTCCGGAACTCGAGGAACAATATCACGAATCGGATATGGAAGAACTGTTTTTCCATCTCATTCAGAAGCATGAAGATGAGCTGGCGATGAAGGCGCAGACAGACCAATGATACAGTGGAAGAATATCAAGCTCATTTTGATGCGTGAATTACGCGACCAGCTCCGTGATCGGCGGACGCTGTTCATGGTCGCCATTCTCCCACTGCTGCTCTATCCGGCGATGGGCATCGGAATGGTGCAGATGACTGTGATGTTTTCGGAGCAGCCGCGGAATGTCGTGCTGCTCGGGGCGAAGGATCTGCCTCAGCATCCACAGTTGCTGGAAGGAGATCGATTCGTCTCCAACTGGTTTATGAATCCCGCCGATGCGGAAAAATTGCGGGTGATTACCGATGTACCGGTTTCTGAAGATGACCTGTCCGACATTGATAGCGAAGAGCGGGAAAAACTGCTGGAGCAGGCCCATAAACTGGAAGTGGATCTGAAACTGCATCAGCAACTTCTGGATGCCTGGGATCAGTTGCAGGTTCGACTGAGTCAAATACAGACGAAGTTAGCTCAACACCCGAAGCAGCATCAGAAAGAAACGACTGAGGACGGCCCTCAGTCAGAAGAAAAGCAGCAACTGGTTCAAGAGCAGAAAAAACTTGGTACTGAGAAGATCGAGCTGGCTGAACAGATTACCCAGAGTAATGCACGTCTGAGTAAGCAGTTTGCTGAGAGTCAGATTCAAGTTTTGATTCTGTTTCCCCCGAATCTCTCCAAAGAGCTGGAACTGGTCAGTCAAAAACTGGCCCGACATGAGCCGATCGATTTTGATCCGGCCGTCTCCCTGCGTCCACTGGTACTGGAAAATACTGCGGATGAAAAATCGCGGCTGGCATTCACTCGTGTTCAGGAAGCTCTGGATGCCTGGGAGAATGCGATTCTGCGAGACCGATTGAGCCGTGCCCGGTTACCGGAAAATCTGCCGAATCCGATCAATCCGGATGTGATCGACCTGGCACAGGATGATCAGCTGGCTGCAAACCTGTGGAGCAAGCTGTTTCCGGCGTTGCTGATCATCATGGCAGCGACGGGTGCTTTTTACCCGGCGATCGACCTGGGGGCCGGTGAAAAAGAGCGGGGTACGATGGAGACGCTGCTGATTTCACCCGCGCGTCGCACAGAAATCGTGCTTGGTAAATTCCTGACAGTGATGATCTTCAGTGTTTCGACGGCGCTGTTGAACCTGGCGAGTATGGGTTTCACCGGCAAACATATGGTGAATGTGGCAGGCAGTGGCGCGTTGTCGAAAATCGGTGATCTGTCGTTTCCTTCTGCTTCTGCACTATTCTGGATTGTGATTCTACTGATTCCGCTTTCGGCGTTATTCAGCGCCCTGTGTCTGTCACTGGCGACCTTTGCCCGCAGTAGTAAAGAGGGACAGTATTACTTAACACCACTATTGATGGTGACGCTGGGATTGACCGTATTCTGTCTGTCACCTGCTGTGGAGATCAATGCGTTTTACAGTATGATGCCGATCGTCGGGGTGGCTTTGCTGTTGAAAGGAATGCTGCTGTCTGCGGTGAATGCGGGTACCTTATATGTGTATGCGATTCCGGTGCTGGTATCGAGTATCGGTTACAGTCTGCTGGCACTCTGGTGGGCCATCGATCAGTTTCAGCGGGAAGACGTATTGTTCCGGGAGGCGGAACGGTTCGAGCTGGGATTGTGGCTTAAGCACCTGATGCGGACCAAAGACGCCTTGCCCAGTTTTGCGGAGGCCGGCTTCTGTTTCGTGATCATCATGTTACTGCAGTTTGCCGTGATGAATACGATGCGGGATGCGATTCTGACCGCGCCTGAATCGATGCGGGCAGTACGGAGCATGCAGTTGCTGATGATCCAGCAGCTGGCGATCATTGCGACACCAGCGTTGATCATGGGGATCATGCTGACGACCAGCGTGCGGAAGACGTTTCGTCTCTTTTTGCCCAGCTGGGGTTTCTGGGGCGTAGGACTTTTGTTGCCCTTCATGCTGCATCCGTTGTCGCTGGAACTGTCGGCGAGTCTGCAGTGGTTCTTTCCAAAATTGCCACCCGGTGCGGCGGCGATTATCAAAGAAATGTCTGATCCCAATCAGTCTTTGTGGTTTATTCTGCTGGCATTTGCAATCGCACCGGGGATTTGTGAGGAAATCGCATTCCGTGGATTTATGCTGAGCGGGTTTGGCCGCCGGGGCCGCGTCTGGCTGGCTGTGATTCTCTCGAGTGTGACGTTTGGTGTGATGCACCAGATTCCACAACAGGTATTTAATGCGACCCTGATGGGGCTGGCTCTGGGGCTGGTCGCGGTTCACAGTCGCAGTCTGTTTCCCGGGATCGCGTTCCATATGATTTATAATTCGCTGTCGGTATTTCGCGAACGGATCCCGGAAAAATGGGAACCGACACACGGTCTGCAGTATTTTGTCAGTATGCAGCCTGAGGGCTTAAGGTATTCCTGGCCGCTGCTGGTCCTGTGTGCTGTGGTCGCATTTCTGCTGCTGCGGTGGACGATTCTGCAGTCCCGCCCGGCCGTCGATCCGAATAGCTCTTCCACGGATTCTCTGACGTCTCCGACCTTCAACCGTCGACTGACGGATACCAAATAGGTATCGGGCTGATATAATGGGTGACGTCACTGTTATCCCCCGCTGATCTTTGTTTTGAAAAACACAGTCTCTTGGAACGTCAGATCTATCAAGCACGTTGGGTGTTCCCCGTAGCGGGACCACCGCTGCCAGATGCTATCGTCGAGATCGAAGGGACCCGCATTGCGGCCGTCTATGCAGGCTCACATCCTCAAGCGATCGATCTGGGCAATGTGGCTCTGATTCCGGGGCTGGTGAACGCCCACACGCATCTGGAATTCAGTCAACTGCGTGCCCCACTTGAACCAGCTTCCCCGTTCACCGACTGGATTCGGGCGATCATGAAGTCCCGATTTGAGACCGCGCAACCGGTCACGGAACGGATTCAGCTGGGTATCGCCGAGTGCCTGTCGTCGGGAACGACTCTAGTGGGTGAAATTGCGACAAGCGTCGAGAGTCTGCGATTGTTTAATACGGAGTCCCAGGTTCCCCGGGCAGTCGTATTCCGGGAATGCCTGGGGTTTACTCCCGATCGTATCGCGGGGCAGGAGCAGGTTGCCGATGAGTTTCTGGCGGAACCCCTCGCACCAGCGGCAGTCGAGCGGTTATGCCCGGGCTTGAGTCCGCATGCCCCGTACAGTGTTCATCCCGATTTATATCTGAATCTGGTGCAGCAGGCCCGGGATCAGGGAGTGCCTGCCGCTGTTCATCTGGGGGAGACGGCGGCGGAATATGATCTGCTGGAACGCAAATCAGGCGCATTTGTTGACCTGCTGAGTGAGCTCGGGCTGTGGGATCCCGAGATTTTGAAAGACGGGATGCGGATGACCGATTACCTGGCTCCATTGGCAGAATTACCGGCTGCTCTGGCGGTACACGGTAATTATTTTGGCCCAACCGAGTGGGAATTTCTGAGGGGAGCACCGTCGATTTCGGTGGTTTATTGTCCTCGTACGCATCACTATTTCGGGCATCCTGAGCACCCGTGGCTGTCGATGATCGGGCAGGGCATCAATGTTGCGCTGGGGACGGACAGCCGGGCTTCAAACCCGGATTTGAGTCTCTGGAGAGAGCTGCAGTTCGTGCGCGAAAATTATCCGCAGGTGGCGACGGCACTCATTCTGGAATGTGGTACGCTCGCCGGAGCCCGTGCTTTGGGGTATTCCGACGATACAGGTTCGCTGGAGGCAGGAAAAGCAGCAGATCTGGCCCTGATCCAACTACCTGACGATTTTGACGGGGGAACGGATACTGATCTTTTGTTAGATTCCCGTTCTTATGTGGCCCGGGTCATGCTGAATGGGCAGTGGATCAATTGATTTCAACTGAAATCACGTTACCCTATAATGTCTATCTTAACGCAGGTCGCGCATAGCACTACTTTTCAGCTGTTTCGTCATTGCGAAGTGATTCAAAAAAAACGGGCAGGCGGCTCTGTTTTGCCTCTGGTTGGCACAACGGTCTTTGTTGGGGAACTGAATAATGGAAGAAATCATGTCGATTGAATTTGGTCAGGCTGTACCCCAGCAATACTGGTCACTCTCTGATGAAGAGTTTCTGCCCGCAGTCGGCTGGGCATCGAAACCGCGCGGCGACCTGATGAAAGGGGCTCAAGCCGGCGACCTGGAACGGTTCGGGCAGGGTTTGACGGCTGGGTTGAAAGCAATTACCAAGCAGAAAAAGCAGACCAAACACAGCTTGGAGATGATGTGGTCCGTACTCTGGTCGGCAGAGAAGGTTGAAGACACTGGCCGCACTGCAGATCTGATTCATCTGGTGGAGTCTGCGAGCGCGGTGCCCGCCAAGAGCAAAAAGGCATCCAAAGCGGGCAAAAAGAAAAAAGCCCCAGATCTGAGTTGGGACGAAATCAGTCGCCTGTTGTATGGCTGGCTGGAACAGGCAACGCTTTCAGAGCCGATGCAGCCCTTCGAGTTATTGCTCCTGATGGAACTGCTGGAGAATGTCGGCTATCGCCTGGCACCCGCGACTCTGATCAGCACATGGCGCGCCTGCCTGTGTGCCGCAGTGGCACATTGTTTCAAACTGGAAGAGACAGATTTCTCCGAAACCCCGGATGACCAGATTCTGCTCGTCTCCGGTGAAGTACCCTGGCGGGCCAGCTTTCTGTTTGCAGGAGTCGCAGGAGCCAAGAACCTGAGGCAGTTAGGCCAGCAGAACCTGCGGGACGGTTTCTTTGAGCGGACGGATACCGATGGCACTCCCCATGCGGATATGCTTTCACGGATCGACTTCTGGCTGGCAACGATGACGCGTTCTCTGTTTATCGGCCAGGTCTGGAAAAAACGACTCTGGGAAAAGGAAGCACAGGAACGGTTTCAACTCACGCTTCAGGTGCTGGTGGCGACCAGTAATGCCTCCGGAAAACTGGCTTTGTGTCCGATCCATGAAATTGGTCACACCGAATTACTCAGTCTGGCCGCTTATTTTTCTGGTCTGTCGAACCGGAGTGCTGAGCGGATGTATCTGAAGGCATTAAATTCCGGGAAGAAAAAACGGTCGCAGTTCTTTATTCAAACTGACGATTACGCTGCGAATCAGTCAGACTGGTCTGCGCTGGCCGTGATGCGAAATTACTGGTCTGACTCATCAAATCTTTTGATGGTGACCTGGAATGGTGATCTGCCGGCAGTCAGTCTTACCGCACTGGGTAAACAGTTGCTGGAAGGACGGTGGGAGTTCTCTCTGACGGTGGACGGCACCGAAATCAGTGGGGATGGAGAATGGAGCGCTGTCTGCTGGAATTCAGATGAAGATGCTGATTACCTCGAGCTGCAGATGGACCTGGACGGCGGTTATACACTGGATCGTCAGATTCTGTTACCTCGCAATCAGCATTTTGTCTTTCTGTCAGACATCGTGAATGGTAGTAAAGCGGCACGGTTGGAATACCGTTCCCTGTTGCCGATGGTCTCCGGTTTTACCGGTGTCGTGGATGAAGATACGCATGAACTTTCGCTGAAGACCAAAGGACTCGCGGCCCGCGTCTTTCCGCTGGGGCTACCTCAGGATCGGGATTTCTTCTACCCGGGTAGCCTGAGTCTGAATGAGCGGGGACAGATTGAACTGCATCAGGTAGCAGCGGAATCGACAGCCCTGTATGTCCCTCTCGTTATCGACTGGGAACCGGATCTGAAACGTAAGCCAGCTGACTGGCAGAGTCTGACGATCAGTGAAGCGGGAAAGATTTCTCCCCGCGATGTGGCGTCCGGCCATCGGTTGCGGATCGGCAAACATCAGCTGCTGGTCTATCGCAGCCTGAAGAAGGGTGAGGTAGCCCGGGCCGTACTGGGACATCATACCAGTTACGAATCAGTGATCGGACGTTTTGATTCTGATGGAGAGCTGACGCCACTGCTCTTCGTGGAATAATGGGCCTCTGAAATGGCCTGAATCCATGCTTTCTGGATCGACAGGGTACTCAGACGGGCTGGGAACTCTTACAATGGATAGCTTATCGTGCCGTTTTCGGCGTAGATCAGTGAAACTGAAGCGATCAGGATCAAGCGAGGAATCATGTCAGAAGATGTTTTTGCCGCACTGGAAGAGTCACAGCAACAATCTCCGGAATCCGTCCTGGAGCGGCTGATTGAAACATTGACCGCTCAGAAAAACTATCATCGTCTGTTTGATGCGTTACTGATGCAACAGAAACACGCGATGGGGCTGGAAGTGCTACAGCCCACAACCTTCGATAATGTTCCCGATGAACGTAAGAAAGAGTTCGAAGAAGCCTACATCGAGGCGGCCCGTAAAGTCGGCAGTCTGTTTCTGGACGAGAAAATGTATTCCGATGCCTGGCTTTATTTCCAGACAATTCAGGAACCGGAACAGGTAACAGAGGCACTCAGCAAGATCAACCCCCGAACGGTACCCGAAGACAAGGTTGAAGGACTGATTCAGGTTTGTGCGTATGAAGGAGCGAATCCGGAGAAAGGATTCGAGATCATGCTGCAGTCGAACGGGATCTGTAATACGATTACGGTCTTCGACCAGATGAATGCCCAACTCAAGCCAGAGAGCCGGAAAAAAATCGCGCAGCTGCTGGTTGATCAACTTTATACCGATCTCGTCCAATCATTACAGTATCATGTGCAGCAGAAGATGCCGATTGCGCCACCCGCTGATAATCTGCGCGAGTTAATGGCCGGCCGGGACTGGATGTTCGAAGGGGGCAGTTACCATATTGACGTCTCCCACCTCAATTCCGTGGTCCGGTTTGCACGGCTCCTGCCGGAAGACGATCCGCACCTGGCGAAAGTGATCGAGTTGTGTGAATACGGTTCGCGACTGGATCAGCAGTTTCAGTATCCGGGTGAAGCGCCGTTTGAAGATTTTTATCCTGCTCACCTGCATTTCTTCAAGGCACTGGTGGGGGAAGAAAACGACCGGAACCTGGCCATTGGTTATTTCGAGAAGAAGCTCGAAATGGAACCGGATGAAGATGACAAGCAGATGATTGCCTATGTGCTCATCGATTTGTTGACGCGACTGAATATGAATGAGCGGGCCATCGAACTGGCAGAAACGTATCTCAGCCAGTTTGAAGATCCGAATACGTTCTCTTTCACCAGTCTGTGCCGCCAGACAAATCACCTGGATGTCCTGCAGAAAGTTGCGCGAGGCAAGGGGGATCTGGTGACCTTCGCGGGGGCACTACTGGACGCTCAGAACAAACCGCAGCCTCAGGAATCCTGATCCCTGTTTGAAGAGAACAGTCTATGTCTCACCTGCCTCAGAACCGAGCCGCCTGGAACCGGTTGGCAGAAAACCGCAGCCAGTTTACGAAGCTGGCAACCGATGAAGAGTGTCGCAATCCGTTGCAGACGCTGGACTCGCGCGGCTGGCTGCCTGCTTCTGTCGAAGGGAAGTCGGTACTCTGTCTGGCATCCGGGGGAGGCTGGCAATCGATTCTGTATGCTGCAGCAGGAGCTCGCGTCACCGTTGTTGATCTGAGCAACAAGATGCTGCAACTGGATGAACAGGAAGCGCGCCGTCGCGGGTTGCAGGTCAAGATTGTGGAAACATCGATGGATGATCTGTCGATGCTGCACGAGGCTGAGTTCGATATTGTGCATCAGCCGGTGAGTACCTGTTATGTGCCCGATATTGAAGTGGTGTATCGCGAAATCGCGCGTGTGTTACGTCCCGGCGGTCTGTATATCAGTCAGCATAAGACGCCCACCAGTTTGCAGATTACGCATCGGGATCAGCAGAACCGGTATGTGATCGGTCTGGAATACTATCAGCAGGGCGCATTGCCCAAAGTCGAAGACCGGGCCTACCGCGAAGACGGTGCCACAGAGTACCTGCATCGCTGGGATCAACTGGTGGGGGGCTTGTGCCGCACCGGGTTTGTGATCGAAGATTTACGCGAGCCGCTACGGGCTGACCCCAGTGCACCGGTAGGTCATTTTCGCTACCGGGGACGTTTTGTCGCACCTTACGTACGAATCAAGGCACGACGGATTTCCGAAGATACCGGGAAACAGGAATCTTCGTCTCTCTGGGTCCCTTAGTCGAACTGAGCTTATTCGGCGTCGTAATGAATCAGTGAGAAAACATCGCAGCCATTCATCTTCTCGCGACCGTTGAGGAATGCCAGTTCGATCAGAAAGGCACAGCCCACGATTTCCGCGTTGGAGTGGCGGGCCAGTTCGATACAGGCGGAGATTGTACCACCGGTTGCGAGCAGGTCATCTAAGATGAC
Organism: Gimesia sp.; assembly: GCF_040219335.1. Lineage (NCBI taxonomy): Bacteria > Pseudomonadati > Planctomycetota > Planctomycetia > Planctomycetales > Planctomycetaceae > Gimesia > Gimesia sp. Next base: position 355,879 of record NZ_JAVJSQ010000015.1, read on the forward strand.
GACTCGGTCATCTGAATGGATGGAGTCGGTGTGCATCTCGAGCGAGTCAGATCCGTACTCCAGTTCGTAGTGAAAGGCTCTGGTTTCAAAGGGGAGTTTGCCGGGCTTGCGAATCGGAATGAAGCGGGCACCGAGAGCCAGAGCCAGAGGCGCTGCAAAGATGAAGCCACGTGCTTCGGCAGCCAGGATGGCAGTAATTTGTTTGTCGCGGTAGTAGTCTGCCAGACGATCGACGACAGCCTGGAATGCCTTCGGCTCGGCCAGCAGAGGTGTGATATCCCGGAACAGGATACCCGGTTTGGGGAAGTCGGGGATCTCACGAATATAATCTTTCAGATTGATCGAGTCATTCATTCTCGGTACTGGCTTTCTCAGGTTCAGGGGTTGGGGTTTCTGCCGACATGTTATCGGGCAGTTGATCCAGATGCTTGCGCGCATTTTCAACGAAGACACTGGCAGCCGGGTCCTGTCCATAGAGGACGATGACCGCACGCCAGACAGCAGCAGCTTCAGCGTATTTCTGCTCTTTCAGCAGAGCGTCTGCCTTGGACATCGATTGCGTGAGCATAATGTAGCGTTGAGCGGTACGGTTAGGGTCCTGCCGGAGATCGTTACGCATCTGGATGGCCAGATCCCGCATCTCCTTCTGTTCCGGTTCGTCCGGGAGCAGTTCGATCAGTGCGGACAGAACAATCTCGGCCTGCATCAGGTTTCCGGATTCCAGGTAATGCTGGGCCAGGGTTATGAACCGCTGCGGTTCGGTCTGCAGGCCAGAGCGTGATTTGCGCTTGGCAGTCATGCCGGCTTTCGAACGGAGCTCATAAGATTGAATGCGACTGAGTTGCTCTTTAATGATGCTCTCGTCTTCATCAGAAGGATTATCCAGCAGGGGGAGCAGGTACTTATCGCGGGCGATGTACCAGTCGGGACCTTCCGGCTGCTGCAGGATCTGTTTAGCGTGCTGCAGCATTTCCTCGCGGGACAGTTCGCGTTCCTGAAACCAGAAGTAGCCACCGGCGATGACCAGGACGAGCAGACCGAGCAGAAACCAGGTGTTGTCGAACAGTTGTCCCAGCCGGGAACCGGTACTTTCGGCTTCGAGCTGTGCCCGCATCAGCCCCTGCATCAGGGTGCCTGAGCCCGCTCCCTGATCGGAGAAGTCTGAGTGAGCCTGGGTGGAAGTCGCTGAATCTGCGCTGGTGCCCGAAAGTGCGTAGGTGTCTTCCGAGGTCGACATCTCATACTTGTTGATCACTTCCTGCAGACGACGCGAGAGCACATACGCATCGGGGTACCGTTTCTGAGGCTCTTTTTCAAGGAGCTGGCAGACGATCTCTTCCAGCCAGACCGGCAGATCGTCCACGTAGCGGCTGGGCCGATCGTACTGGCCGTACTTCTGTTTCTGGATGATGGCCAGCATGGTTTTGCCACTGAAAGGGGGGCGACCAGTGAGCATGACATACATCACCGCGCCAAGTGAATACAGGTCACTCTGGCGAGTAACCCGTTTCCCTTCCGCCTGTTCGGGGGACATGTATTCTGCCGTGCCTATGATGCCCCCGGTGACGGTCAGTTTTTCAGTCGCGAAGAGCTGTGCCACACCGAAGTCGGCCAGCTTGACCGTGTTATCGTCTTTGAGAATGAGGTTGGACGGTTTCAGGTCGCGGTGAATGATACCGGCGTCGTGGGATGCCTTGAGGGCAGAGCAGATCTGAATCGAAATATCGACAACGATTTTCCAGTCGAGCCGTTTGTCGCGGCGGAGACGGTTGGTGAGCGTTTCGCCTTCGACATACTCCATTACATAGTAGTAGATGTCGTTTTCGACTCCGCTGTCATAGAATTCGATGACATACGGGTTGTGCATTTTCTTGAGTGCTTCGATTTCACGATGGAAGCGTTCGACGAAGCCAGCCTCACGGGCCAGGGCACTCGGGAGAATTTTTATGGCAACCTGCTGATCGGTGTGGATGTTCGTTGCGAGGTAGACGGAACCCATGCCGCCGGCCCCGATTTTTTTCCCGATCAGATATTCCCCCAGACGTTCGGGGGCGGATTCATGTTCGTGTTTATTCAAGGTTGCTGCTCGGTTTGAAGTGTGTTGGTCGTCGATAAAAAGCGTCGTCAGACTGTCGGTTGTTCAGTGTCAGGAGACTGGCTGAAGTCTATAATCTCAGCAAGCGAAATGAAAGACGATTTCAGTACACTCTATTATGGATGAATCCATGTCTGATGCAAGAAGGAAGGCTGTTCTGCTGATCGCGCACGGCAGTCGACGTGCGGCGGCAAATCAGGATCTCGTGCGGCTGGCAGAGATGCTGCGGGAGCGGTCTGTGTTTCCAATCATCGAGATCGCTTATCTGGAACTGGCGGAACCGACGATCCCTGAGGGGGCGGAACGCTGTGTGGCTGCGGGAGCGGAGGAGGTGTTGATGCTGCCCTACTTTCTCTCGGCAGGCGTCCATGTGCAGAATGATCTGGAAGAGCACCGGAGTGAATTTACGACACAATTCCCCGGGACCGAGTTTAAATTGTGTGGTCATCTGGGACTGCATCCGCTGATGCTGGAAATTGTACTCGCCAGGTTGCGGGAGGCAGATGAGGAGTGAATTAAACTGTCACTTGTATGTATTTCACCAAGACCAAAAAAAAGGACGCCCCGAAGGACGTCCTTTTTCTCGCAATGAAAACCACTAATTGGTTTTTGTTTCAGCAATCCGACCGAAGGCCTTGAAGGTGATCGGTTCACTGCGACCATCGATGGTCACGGTAAACTCTTCTGAGTATTCACCTGGTTTATCGGGAGGAACGATTGTCAGCGGCAGCACGTGAATGGGCTGAGCTGCTTTCGGCATGCGGATTTTGAATGCTTCATCGTTGGATTCGCATTCAATCTTTGTGATTTCAAATGGCTTTTTGCCCCGCATTACAACATTGACTGTTTTTTCCTGTCCCGGAACCATCATGCCCAGAGAAACGACTTCGGGGGTAATGGTAATGTCAGATTCGACACGGGCTTCGACCAGCAGTGGCACTGTTGTGAAATTAACGTCGTTGGTCTTCAGGATGAGCTGTTCTCGAATTGGACCTTTAGGAGTCTTGGGATCGAGAGTCAGCATGATGTTGTAATTGACGCGACCGCCGCCTCGATTAGTCTCGACAGCCTTGGCAGTGACGTGTGGATTACGGGATTCGATTCCAGTCAGTGCCCAGTCTTCACGGCCCGCATAAGCGAGAGCCACTGTGGTCTCTGCACCTTTACCGACTTCGACAGAACCGAAGTTGGCAGCACCCGGTGTGAAGACGACATCGGTACGGATATACGAAGTAATCGGGATCCGGACTTCAGCATACTGGGGAGCATCAATGGTGATGATCACGTTGGAATCTTTGCGACGCTGGAAGCGGGCGGTATCCATTTTGACCTGGATGTATCCTTCTTCGCCACTTTCCAGGATGCTCTTGGAAGGTTCAGCAGCCGAACAGCCGCAAGTGGTACGAACGTTGGCAATATGGACGGGGTCTTTATAGATATTTTTAATTTTCAGGCGGTATTCGGCATCGGAACCACGGGCGATGACTCCGAAGTCGATTTTGTCTTTATCGAACATCTTCATCGCCCAGTCCTGTCCGAATGATGGGGCAGCATTCAAGACAAATAGACACAGGCTCAGGACACCGAACCGGAAAATACAGTTTTTCAGCATTATTGAATCTCACTTCTGCAAAAAATGAATTAACTTCGATGTATCACTCAAGTCGAGGCGCTGAGACCGATTATTATCCGGCCAGGGACAATCACCGACTTTCAGCACATAACCCTTACATCATTATAGTGCAGAATCCATTCACAGAGACGTTTCACACTATTTGTAAAAACGGGCTCGGTAGGCAGATGACTGTGGTGCCAAAGTTCAGCAGACAGTCGAGATGCACAAGCCTGAATCAGTTAGCCAGTATTATACTGTGTTTCCGTTTCTGAGATCAAATTGGAGATTCAGAACATCAGTAGATGGCATGTGTGTGACAAATACATCAGTCGGCATCGACACTTTGGTTGTGGCAATTTAGTTCGCATACGTTGAATTGTCAATGTTGTCTCTTTCCAGTCGCAACTGCCGGTTCTGGCCGGATTAAGCTGCGTAATCGAACCCGATTCAAATGACCTGATGCGATTGTTCATGATGTCACAAACAGTTTCCATAACTGGCTTTGAGCATTTACTACCCGCAAACGGAATTTTTATTACAACTGGTGAAAATCTATTCAACAGGCTTCTCTATTTGCTGATAACGCTTATAGATTAACAGGCTTCTCTAAAGTGGGTGTGCCTGTTTTTTTGCCAGTTCAGCAGGATGCTTACAGCAGTTCAGCTCAGAGATAGGAAAAGCGGGTTTCTTCGAAATCGAGCCAGCACGCATAGCTCGGAGTGATAGGCTTGAATTACGAGTGGGTTTCCACTCCGGCAAATACAACAGCGGGTCCCCGACGGTTCCCGTTGCATGATAAGGGAGAGGGGATCTCTTTCATTATCAGATCAGTTTCATTCCGAGAGGAGTGCAGGCTGGTCCGTTTCATACCAAAAGTGTGTGAGTGTATTGTTAATTCGAATACAGAAGTGTGTGAGAAACGTCACTGTCTGCGCCGTGGTGGCGGGAATATCAGTTCGGTCTCATTCAAACAGGGAGCGATAGATTCAGATGAAAATTAAAAATACTGCCAGGGCAGGTCTGACCGGACTGCTTGTGCTGGGAATTTCCTGCCTGGTGATCTCAGACCGGCTTGAAGCCGGTCACAAATGTGGTCACTGCAAGATGGGCGGTCTGTCGATGTTCCATAAAGGAGCGTGCTGCAGTCCGTGGCGTCCGGGCTTTAAACATAAATGCGGTCATAAGCACAAATGTGGTTCCGGTTGCGGGATGAGTACCTGCGGCTGCGGAGACTCGTTCGTTGATCAATATTATCAGGGAGTCGTTTATGGTATGGGAAACGTTTCGCAGGGTGGCTGCCGGTCATGCCAGTCTGGAGGTGCTGTGGCTGGTGCTTATGGGATGCCAGCCGGTGGTGGTCTCCCGCCGCAAGCGGGGTTGATTCCCGCTCCGGCAGTCCGACCGACGATTCTGCATTATCCGGGAACGATGGGCATTGCTTATCGTCGACCAACACGGATGATGCCGGCCGACGGTCCGGAGGGGCATCCGCGCGATGCCGGTCTGGATATCTATGCTCCAGGTGCAACCGATATTCGCGTGGTGGCACTGAACCGTCAACGCGATGAGATGGTGGGATATCGTGATCCTGCGAATGATGATATCTGGGAATTTGTGACCAAGCGTCCTTTGATTCCCGGGATTCAGCATGTCTATCAGGTGTATGCGATTTTCCCTGAGACAGGAAATGTTCCCCAGACGAGACGAGTCCGTCTGATCATGGGACGAATCGTCGAACTCAGTTACAAACCGTATCAACCAACTGACGGCACGAACCGGTAAAGTGCCGGGGTTCAGATGTGTTCCTGTCAGCTCGAGCCGGGAACGACTGCTGAACCTGTTCGACTCGATTCCTCCCTGTGCACGCACGCCCTGTCCGGAACGTGGTAGATTCTGATTGATGAAGTCTGGCCGCTGGTTAGCCAGAAAGCTTCGTCTCAGCTATCATGTTCGGGACAGGGCGTGTTTTGTGTAGCACTCTGCCCGCACATTGATTCTGCCAACCCGGGAAGACAGGCTGAATTGTGAACGAGGTTGACTATCTGAGCATCATTTCCGGCGCGCGACATGATTGGCGTGCCCGGTGCCTCAAACCCTGTTTCGGGTTTCTCAGCCTCTTCTATGGAACCGCAGTCACAGTTCGCAACCGTCTGTTTGACTGGGGTATTAAACGGGCACGACCGGTGAGCGTGCCGGTGATCAGCCTGGGAAACCTGACGACCGGAGGGACTGGGAAGACACCGCTGGTTGCCTGGCTGTCTCAGTGGTTTCAAGCAGAAGGGGTTTCTGTCGCGCTACTCAGCCGCGGTTATCGTGCGCTGCCTGGTGAAGTGAACGATGAGAAACTGCTGCTGGATCGACTCTGCCCGCAGGTGCCGCATTATCAGAATCCAGATCGTTGTGCATCCGCAGAGCAGGCTATTGAAGCAGGCGCACGCTTACTGATTCTGGACGACGGGTTTCAGCACCGCAGGCTCGCACGTGATCTCGATATCGTGCTGATCGATGCCGTGAATCCCTGGGGCTACGGTCATCAATTACCGCGGGGACTATTGCGGGAGTCGAAGTCGGGATTGCAGCGGGCGGGATTTGTGTTGATTACGCGTGTGGATCAGTGTCCGACTGAAGCACTGGAGAGTCTGACAGCGGAAGTCAAACAATTTGTGCCCGAGCACCGGATCGCCTATGTGCGTTTTGCTCCCCAGGGTCTGGTGAATGCCTCTGGCGAAACCAGGAGCCTGCATGAAGTGACCGGAAGACAGGTGTGGGGTTTTTGCGCGATCGGGAATCCTCGCGGATTTCAACAAACACTGGTGGATGCGGGAGGCCAGGTTTGCGGCATGCGCGTCTTTGCGGATCATCATCACTATAGTAAAGGCGACCTGCAGGAAATTGGCTCAGAAGCAGAACAGGCGGGAGCCGAGCTGATTTTGACGACGGCCAAAGACCTGGTGAAAATTAGTGAACAAAAACTGTCAGGGCTTCCGGTCTGGGCGGTGGAAATTGGGGCGGAAATCGTGCAGGGAGCGGCTGATTTTGAGGAAATCCTGCGGAAAATGGGGCTGGTGAAGCCGGAGAAATAAGTCTGTAACCGCTGAGTCAGGGGCGAATCAGCTTCAAACCAGTGGAAAACCATTATATATCGGGTTAAATCACGTTAGAGATCCCGAAAATTGCTGTAATCCCGTTTCAGATATACTTGATTTTGGTTCTGCGTTCTGTCATCCTGAGAAGAGAGTAACTTCACACAATGCAGGCCGTTTACCCCGTAAACGAACTTTTCCTGCCAGAAACCTACCAAACTGACGGGCCGCTTAGACTGAATGTGGTGACCGTATCCCTGCCTCCATCATTGGTCTGTTCAATCATAATTCAAATAAACGAGGTGTTTAAGTTATGCAAAAGAAAAATATTAGCCAGGTTCTGCTCGCCGCTGTTTTGATCTCTGGCCTGAATTTTTTCACGCCTGTAACTGCTTCTGCAGAAGGCTGGGGTTCGATTACTGGTAAGTTTGTCTTTGATGGTCCTGTCCCTGAGCGTCCGGTACAGCGAAAGAAAGGCGATCCCAACGTCAAGGATGCGGCTGTCTGTGCAGCTGACACTCATCTGGGAAATGATCTGGTTGTCAATCCTGACAACAAAGGCATCCAGAATATCTTCCTCTACATGCGTCGGGCAAAAGACATTCATCCCGATCTGAAGGAATCCAAAGAAAAGACTGTCGTCTTTGACCAGAAAGGTTGTACTTTCAAGCCTCACGCTCTGATTGTTCGTACTGACCAGAAAGTGATTGTCAAATCTGACGATCCCGTCGCTCACAACACCCACACCTTTCCGATCAAAAACCAGGCTGTGAACTTCATCCTGGCTCCGAAGGACCGTGAAGGAAAAGAAGTTTCCAACCCGATTCCTGAAATTCTGCCCATGCAGGTTAAGTGCGATATCCATCCCTGGATGACCGCCTACTGGTTCGTGGTAGATCATCCTTACGCTGTGGTATCTGATGCAGATGGAAAATTCACCATCAAGAATCTGCCCGCCGGTAAGCAGACTTTCCGGATCTGGCATGAAAAGAAAGGTTACCTGGATCGTAGCTTCAACGTGAACGTCAAGGACGGGGAAACCCTCGACCTGGGCGAGATCAAATACAAAGCATCTGATTTCGAGTAATCCTCTGCAACATCAGAGAAACGTATAGACAGGGCACGTCCGATTGGGCGTGTCCTTTTTAATGCCCTTAGATCTGTTGCTGAATGATGTGGGGTCGTTTTCGCCATGCATAAATCGTGCGGTTGCATCGCTCTACTGGTGCTGGGAGCGATCTTATTCTCGACAGAGATCAGCCTGGCTCAGACAGAGCCACAGGCAGCCGCCGATCAATTCCGCGAATCGGTCTCCCTGGATGTGAATAATGCGGTGCTCAAGAAGATGGGCTCCGTGCAGGATTTTCTGGCAGGCGCACAATGGGAAGATGCGATCAACAGTCTGATCCAGATCTCCCAGGAATACGGCAACACGCTTTATCCTGAATCCCCGGGACGCTATCTGCGGGTGTCCACTTACTGTCAGAACCTGCTCGCGGGTTTTCCCCAGGAAGCGATTCAAATCTACCGGGAAAAAGTTGATCCCCGAGCCCACAGGTGGCTGGAAGAGGCGGAAGCGGAATCGTCGGTCGGCCCGCTGTTGCAGATTGTCGATCAGGCACTGATGAGCAGCTACGGCGATGATGCCCTGTATCGCCTTGGCGAAATCTCCTGGGAACGCGGTGAACTGGGACAGGCGCGGGATTACTGGCGGAAACTGCTACCGCCCGAACCGGGATCTGCAGCGCGCAGCGATACCGGACTCTTCTATTATCCCGATTCCGATTTATCCGTGCCCCCGATTCTGGCGCGTCTGATTCTGGTCAGTCTGTTCGAGGGAAGTTTCAAACAGGCCGAAGCGGAACTGGCCGTGTTTCGCGAGCGCTATCCCGATGCGGAAGGCTCACTCGCCGGTAAGCAGGGGAACCTGGCAGATCAACTTACAGGAATTCTATCAGATCGCGGTCAGGTCTCACTGGCGAATGATCAAGACGAAATGCAGACATTCGCCGGACACCAGACCCGTAATTTCCGGGCGGGACATGCTCTGAACGTCGGAGCCGCAGCCTGGTCGTTTCGTGTGCCTCTGGTCTGGAGCCAGGAATACACGCGGAAACCTGCCTTTGGTCAACGCGTACCACCAGGGCTCTTCCCTGTCGTACATGGGGAGCATATTTTTATTAATGACTCAGAACGCATTTATGCACTCAACTGGAAGACGGGAACGCCCGCCTGGTCTGATGCGGATCCTCAGGCGAGTCCGATTATATATCCTTCCGTTCTGCAGGGGGCAGTGAGGCTGCCGTTTCGCTCTGTTGTGGGAGTCCCCCGGTTTACGATGACTGTTGCCGACGGACGGTTATACGCCCGCATGGGATCGCCGGTTACTTCGGTGGCGAAAGATGAGCGGCTGGGACTGTTTTCGGAACTGGTTTGCCTGGACCTGGATGAGGGCGAAGGCAAAATGCTCTGGAAGATTTCTTCTGCCGAGTTGCGCGAGCAGAATTTTGTCTGGTCGTTTGAAGGGGCACCAGTTATTGCCGGCGATCGTTTCTACGTCGTGTTGCACCGGGGCTTTCCCGAAGTGCAGACGAATGTTGCCTGTTTCTCCACCGAGACCGGGGAGATGCTGTGGAATCAGAAGGTCTGCCTGGCACTGCGGAACATTGAAGAAGGTGTAAACTACATCACCCATCTGCTGCTGACACTGGCGGAGGGGCAATTGTATCTCTCAACTGATATGGGAGCAATCGCATCGCTAAATACAAAGAATGGGAAAATCAACTGGATTGTGACGTACCCTTCCCAAGACGATGTTTCCCGCCGGGAATTGAGCGATCACATGGCAAGTGGTCTGGTCCCCTGCCTGTATGACCAGGGAATTCTATTCGTCGCTCCCCAGGATACGAAAACCCTCATGGCCTTCGATGCGTCTTCGGGACTTATGCTCTGGGAGCGGGAATGGCCGGAGCAGATTCGAAACCTGTTGGGAGTCACGGCGCGGATCCTGGTGGTCAGCGGGAATCAACTGTATGGCATCGATCGGGCAAGTGGGGCGTTACGCTGGAAGGCAGGCTATCTCGATCCGGAGGGTTTCGGCTATGGTCGTGGGCTGCTCGCTGGAGAGAACGTATATTGGCCTTTGAGGGATGAACTGCTGGTCGTAGACATTGAGCGAGGCACGCTCAAACAGAGAATCCCGTTGCAAGCCTTACAGGGAGAAACGGGAGGGAACCTGGTAATCGCGGGGGATCAGCTGTTGATCGCGCAGCCCCGAAAGGTGACCGCGTTCCAGAATCACGGCATCCTCCCCGGGCCACGAAAAGAGAATCAGAATCTGTCTGCAGCGGAGACGCAGGCACGTTGAAAATGTAAGATGTAATGTAGCTCCAACTCCAATTCTAATTTTAGACAAGGTGAATGACATGAAGGTATCGTATCGTAATATCGTCGGCTCCCTGTTGAGTCTGGTTTGTCTGTGTGGTTTGTCTGCCAGTGCCCAGGGACAGGTGAATGCACCTCCCGGAAAAGTGGAAGTCGGCGATGCGGCTCCTGCTTTCACAGCTACAGATGACGCGGGCAAAGGCTGGAAGTCGACTGATTATATTGGCAAGAAAATTCTGGTGGTCTACTTCTACCCTGCCGACATGACCGGTGGCTGCACCAAGCAGGCCTGTGGATTCCGCGATGATATGAAGAAGCTGCAGGGGAAAGACGTGGAAGTCGTGGGGGTGAGTGGTGATTCGGTACGTAATCATCAGTTGTTCAAAAAAGAGTATGATCTGAACTTCACACTGCTGGCAGATGAAGATGGCAGTGTGGCTAAGAAGTTTGGCGTTCCCCTGCGTCCCGGTTCCACGATTGAGCGGACCATCGATGGTAAAAAGGAGAAACTGACTCGTGGTGTGACAGCAGCCCGCTGGACTTTTGTGATCGACAAAGACGGTAAGGTTGCCATGAAGAACACCAAGGTTAAAGCTGCTGATGACAGCAAAGCCATCCTGAAGAAAGTCAATGAACTGAAGTAGTTCCTGCTTCGGAAACCGTTCTTTGGGCCGAAAACTACGGTTCAGAAGCGTTCACTCACCCGTAAAAATCGTCATTCGTACTCGACAGTCAACCGGCTGAGGGCATACAATTGACGGTGCGGGTGAGTTGTTTTTTGTTTGTTACCAGGGAGACAAGCCCATGAACCGTAACCGTTTGAATCAAATCCTGTCTGTCTCCGCCGCTGTGCTTATGCTGGCTGCCATGATGCTGTCAGGATGCGGGAAAACGGAAACGTCGAATAAGACGGCAACGGACGCCTCTACCGAAATGCCGGTCACCAAACCGGAAGCCGAACTGGGGGCAGCAGCGCCTCTCCCGGGATCAGCATCCTCGAAAACTGACATGAGTCAGACAGAGACGGTTTCATTCCAGTCAGGAATGGAAGTCGGAGAGATACCGATGCCGTTCGAAGTGGAAGATGTCACGGGACCCAATGAGGGAAAGACACTGTGTTACCGTTGTCTGTATGGGGAACGCCCTGTTGTGGGGATTTTCGTACGGGAACTGGGACCACAGACCGAGACTCTGATACAGAAGATCGATCAGGAAGTGGCCGCTCACAATGATGACAAGCTGGCTGCATTTGTGGTTTTGCTGACTGAGAATCCTGATGAGCAGAAATCGAAGTTAAAACAGATCGCCAGCGAGAAGAAAATTCGGCATGTACCGCTGACGGTGTATGAAGGCACTGACAGCCCGTTGGGTTATAACGTAAAGCAGGAGGCTGCCGTGAATGTCATGCTCTGGGAGGGCGTTGTTAAAGCGAACCGGGCATTCCGTACCGGGGAACTGGATCAATCGGGCATTCAGGAAGTCGTCGAAGATACCCGCTTGATGGTGAATTAGTTCTGTTGCCGGAGATGTGAGTCCGGTCAGGGCCAGGAGATTCGAAACTCGCTCGAATTTCAATGTTATTTTATTTAGACAGGACGTGGAAACACCGCCTTTGCCTATGTTGTTTGCATCAGACGCTACCAGATTACTTCCAGAACGCACCCGCTGTTTCCTGTATGGGGGCATGCTGATTCTGAGTTTACTGCAGCCCAGTTTCTGTTTCGGGCAGGAGTCCCTGGATGCGTGGCCCAATGGCCGCGATCAACTGGAGCTGTTTCCAGCGAGCCGTCAGTTTTCGAAACGCTACCAGGATGCCCGCCAACTAATCGATGAGAAGAACTATTCTGCTGGCATTCCAGAGTTGCAGGCAATTCTGGATGCCCCGGAAGATTTTGTGGCCATTGACCGGGGCGTGGGCTTTCACAGCCTGAAACGGGCTGCCGAGGATCAACTGGCGGCGTTACCTCCAGACGGGAAAAAATACTATTCGGTGCAGTACGGTCCCACCGCTGAGCAGATGTTGCGCGAAGCACGGGAACAGGACAACCAGGACCTCCTTCGCGAAGTCGTTCGCCGATTTTTTCATACCCAGGCGGGAGCCGATGCTGCTTACATGCTGGGTTCTTATTACTACGAGCGGGGTGATTTACCGGCTGCGGCGCAGTTGTGGGAATCGCTCAGCAAACGGCATGATCTGGCCGCTGAGAAGGAACCACATCTGACGTTCAAGCTGGCGGTCGCCTGGTATCATCTGGGGAACCTCGGAAAAAGCCGCCAGTCGCTGATGAAGCTGGCCCGTGAGACCAAAGATACAGACTATGTCTTTCCGAATGGCAAAAAGGTCGCGTTGTTCCAGGAAGGGCAGAACCCTGTGGCATGGTTATCCCAACTGGTGGGAACGCTGGATCTGAAGGGAGCCCGGGAACAGTCAGACTGGACTCTCTATCGTGGAAATGCAGAGCGAATCGCTTCCGCAGAGTTCGCCGTCCCTTCCTCGAAACCGGAGTGGCAATTTTCCACGATCCGCGATCCATTCTTACAGAACAATCCTAATCTGCCTCCCCTGGAAGCGATCCTGCAGAAACTGGGTGACTTCCGTCGCAAGCATCTGTCGGGTGTATTACCTGCTGCCAGTCCGATTGTGGCGGGCGACACCGTTGTCGTGAGAACACACAATAACCTGAAGGGCTTGGACCTGCAGTCCGGGAAACTGAAGTGGGAGACGACGGTTGCCGATGCGCTATTCCGCGAGATGCTGAAGGATCCGCAGAATTCCGATGAAGAATTTCTGGGTACTCCCCAGACCCCGTTACAGAAATATCTGACGCAGCGAGCCTGGCAGGATTACACGGTCGGCCATTTAAGCTCAGATGGCAAGCTGGTATTCAGCGTGGAAAACGTTGGCTTTATCGGCGGTTTCTATCACTTCAGCCGGGAAGACCAGGAGAGCGTTCTTTCACCCAACTCCTACAACCGCCTGATGGCCTTTGAAGTTGATACGGGTAAGTTTGTCTGGGAACTGGGAGGTCCCCGGTTACAGAACCCGATTAATTACTCGGGACACTACTTCCTCGGGCCGCCGTTGCCCCTGGATGGTAAGCTGTACGCTCTGGCGGAAGAGGGCCGCGAGTTTCGTCTGCTGGTGCTGGATCCGCAGACGGGGAAAACGCTCTGGACGCAGTCGCTGTTCCGTAGCGAGTATCCGATCGCCCGCGATTATACAACGGATCGTCGTCCGCTGGATCATATCCGTCGCCGCATGGGATTGAGTCCTTCGCTGGCCCATGGCGTTCTGGTCTGTCCGACCGGTTCGGGGTGTACGGTGGGGATCAACGCCGTAACACGTCAACTGCTCTGGCGAAATGTGGAGCCACGCAGAAATGCGATTACCTCTTACGCTGCCTTCAGCCGCGATGCGAACGAGAACGCCGAAGGCTGGGCGGAATTCACACCTTTGATTGTGGGTGACCGGGTCCTGTTACAGTCACGTACGGGACAGAACCTGAAGTGCCTGGATCTGTTTGATGGTCGACTGATCTGGTCGCGACCACGGCAGGAATACCTGTTTATCGCCTCGGTACAGGATGGGAATATCCTGCTGGTAGGACCGGGTTCAATTGAGGCACTCAAGTTAAGTGATGGAAGTCCGGCCTGGCCGAAAGCTCAGAAGATTCCCGCTCCCAGCGGACGGGGCATCGTGGTGCGGGATACGTATTTTCTACCTGTGGATACAGGAGAGATCCTGAGTATCCGCCTGGATGATGGCCTGATTCTAGCCCGGACACGGGTCGAGACCGACACGCTAGTGGGAAATCTGTCAGCCGGGAGCGGGATGCTGGTCGCTCAGAATGAGACCGAAGTCGTCGGGTTTCGATCGGCGGCGTCCATCATTGAACAGATTCGTCTGGCGAGTCAGTCGGATCAGCCAGCGAAACAGGCAGAGGCGGAACTCTTGCGAGGTGAGTTGTATCTTTACTCCGGAAATGTGAAACAGGCTCTGGCGAAAATTGAGCGGTCGATTGAGATCAAACCCACTATCCGTGCGCGGCGACTGTATGCAGACATGATGCTGGAAAGTCTTGATCATGACTTCAGTCAGTATGAGAGTCAGATCAGTAAAATTGAACCACTGCTCGTTGATGAAAATCAACAGCGTCGTTTCTTCCAGATCCTGGCGACAAGTTACCAGTCCAAGGGAAATCTGAAAGCGGCTCTGGAGAACTACCTGAAGCTCTCGGAATTGAAGAATCTGTTTTCTACCGAGACTGCCAAGGGGGGCGTTTTTGTTCGCACCGATCGCTGGATTCGTTCGCAGCTCGAACTGTTGATGGTGCGGGCGAATGAAGAGCAACGTCAGGAAATCGATGCATTCTTCTCCAGCTATTATACGAACCATCTGGCCTCTGCCGGTCAGGTTGAACTACAGCGATTCCTGAAGTGCTGTGGTAATCTGCCGGCCACACGTCAGGCGCGAATGCTGCTGGTTGAGCGGCTGACGCAAGAGCTGAAAACGGCATCTCCGGGAAAGCAGTCGGTCTTGCGTCGGCAACTGATGCAGCAACTTGAGCAGCTGCGCAACTCGGCGCAGCCTGTGAGTGCCGCCTTCGCCACTGCCAGACTGGCTGAAATCTATGTATCACTCAATCAATATGCCCAGGCGACTGAGCTGTTTAAGGAGCTGAAGACAAAGTGGCCCGATGTCATCTGTCTGGATGGGAAATCGGGTCGACAAGTGGCGGAAGCCTGGCAGTCAGTTCCGGAGTTTCAGAAACAGTCACATTCCAGGTCAGTCTGGCCTGACTATCCGGCCCAGGTATATCGCGATGAGCAGTCCAAAGGGCAGAACACTTCTCTGCCGGTGGAAATCATCGGACTGACGAATCCGTTGTTCGAAAATCACCGGCTGGAGGTAGGACCGGCGAAAGAACAGCTACTGGCATTCGACGGTGCAGGTAAACCGCTGTGGACCTTCTCACTGGCGGAAGCCGGGATCGAAGTTCCACAGCAGCCTTTCTTCTCGGCCCGCGTGTTCGAGAATTATCTGGTTGTGAATTTTGGGGCCGAGTTTTTTGTGCTGGATGCCATCAATCGGAAAACAGATGGTCAACCAACCCTGCTCTGGAAACAGAGGATGATTGCTGGTCCGCCGAGTCTGCGTGATTACATTTCCATCGAACGCAGTGGTTTGGCGCCGGTGTTACGCGAATATATCACGCGGAATTCGGATCGCGAACAACTGGGACGTATCGGTACGATCAATTCTGAATTCCTCTGCTATCAACTGGGCAGTGAATTAATCGCTGCCGATCTGCTGACTGGGGAAATTCTCTGGAAACGTCAGGGGCTGCCCAACAACAGCTGGCATTTTGGCGATGCGGAGCATGTGATTCTGATGACTTCTCAGAGCCGGACCGAGCCGCGGTACGTGGTACGCAGTGGTCAGAATGGAGAATCGGTCAATGCATTCAAACTGAAGCCGGGGCACTCGGCGATTTTTGCCTTTGAACGCTATCTGCTGACACTGGGACCGCCCGCCGATGATACACGCCGTCTTGAATTACGGGATCTGGTCAGCGATGAAGTGGTCTGGAGTTTTGAGATCAACAAAGATACCAACTATACGCTGGGGCAGAATTATGAGATCGCCATGATGGCAGCGGATGGAACGATTTCCATACGAGACCTGCGGACTGGCGAGAAGAAGGTCGAAGTCAAAGGCCAGGCTGCACCCAATGTGATGCGTGTGCTGCTGCTGGAGAACGAGAAGCAGTACCTGGTGTTTGTCAGTCTGCCTTATGTCGTAAAAAGCAGAGTAACGTATCGTCCTTTGAGTATGACGTCTCTCCTGTTTAACGGGATGTTGTATTCCATCGATCGTGAAACGGGAGAGCTGATGTGGTCTCGGATGCTCGAGGCACAGGGAATCGACTTCACGCAGTTCTTCGATTTGCCGGTGATGACGTTTGGCATCCGTCGGGTTATGGGTATTTCAACTTCTTCGGGAAATCAGGTTGATCTGGAGGTCATCGATCTGCGGGATGGTTCGCAGGTACTTAAAGAGACGACGAGCAGCAATCGTCTGCGAACCTGGGTCGTACCCGATCTGGAGCAGAAAGATATTCTGATCGAACCATTCCAGATCCGGTTGAGTTTTGAAGAACCGCCGGTAGTCGCGCCGAAACCTGCAGCGGCTCCTCAGTAGGGCAGCTCAGGCAACCGGTGCTAATGATCTGAGTCGACGCGCGAGTGCCTGACTGGATTTGATGACGATTTAATAGTTGTCGTCGTCTTCGTCATCCTCGAAGTCTTCAAAATCGTCATCATCCCGGTCCGGGTGCAGGGGGTTATCCGGGGAGAAGAAGAAGTCTCCCAGTCCCATCGGCATCATGTTGCCACCCAGGTTCTGCTGACGCTTTTCTGAGAGAGATTCGAGGTCGAGGGCATCATCACCCAGGCAGCTCTTCAGGGACTCGAGCCAGATGGTATCTTTGCTGAGGGGGTGTTCTTTATCCTGAGCGGCACGTTTGAGTGCCAGTCGCAGCACGTTGATGCCGTCACGGGTTGAGAAATCGAGTTTCAGGCTGTGTGACTGCTGCAGGAAGTCGACGGTCAGGTCGAGCATATGCTCATCGGCGAAGGGGAGATGATAGTGCAGGATCATCTTCTCATCTTCGCGGTTCGGATGTTCGAGAGTGATGCTGGGCTGCAGACGACTGAGGATGTAGTCGGGGATTTCGAAGGTAGACTCATCCTCGTTCATGGTGACCGCACAACGGAAATCGGGATGTGCGGGGATTGTGACGCCGGCGACAATGGATTCGATGTAGCGCCGATGATCGAGCAGTGGCGCGAGACTGGCCCATGATTTTTCATTCATGCGGTTGCCTTCATCGAGCACACAGATGCCGCCACGAATCATGGCACTGACGAGTGGAGAGGCGTGATACTTGATCTTCCCACTTTCGGCGAGTACCGGAGTGACCAGCAGATCTTCAGGTCGTGTGTCTGCAGTACATTGATAGATGTAGAGTTCCTGCTCGCGCGTGCGTGCGCCTGCGATGGCCAGCGAAGTTTTTCCGATACCGGGGGTGCCCACCAGTCGCGGTGTGAGTGGCATATCTTTTTCGTCGATTACCAGCCAGCAGGCGAGCAACTGCTTGAGTGCTTCATGTTGTCCGATCCAGTCGCTGACGGTCTGGTCCGGCCGTCCCAGATGCAGTCCGACACCATCGATTTCCACGCGTTGTGACATTGCCCTGATTTCTATTGTCTGACCAGGGGCTGTGAAACACCGCTGGTGCAGGAGATTCTAAAGTTGAGTAGGCGAAGCCTGATTATAAGCGTCCCGGAGCGTATCTGTCAGGTCTCGACTTCCAGGATGGGGGAGAAATTGGTGTAAAAGGCGCAGGAATCATTTTTTGCAGAAATCGTTAAGTCGTTGAAATTGTGAAAGATAACGCTGGTTAGATCACATGTACGGATACGTGATCAGCGGAAAAGATTTTGAGTAATCAAAAAGTGGTTGGTAAAATGTAAAAGTTTTCCACATTCGATTATGAATAACGTGCCAGGCGTTATTTCATTTCTATATTGAGTTCACACTGATCACATCGTTCTGAAGTCATTTCCTGTCACTGTTTATTGTGTGACTCACTGACCTGGTCTCTAAAATCGCCAATTTAGAAGGGGGGAAAAGCTATGGATAAGCCTGTACTCGCGAAAGACATCATGGTCACGAAGTTAATCACCTTAACTCCGGACATGGATGTACATGAAGCAATCGGGAAGCTGTTAAATCATCGGATTTCCGGTGCACCCGTATTGGATTCAGAACGCAGATTACTGGGTGTCTTTTCAGAACGGTGCTGCATGGATGTGCTGATTAAAGCCAGCTATGAGCAGTTGCCGTCAACGCAGATCTTTCCGTTTATCGATACGGAACCGCGGTGTATCACGGAAGACACGGATCTGTTGACCATCGCGCAGATTTTTCAGAGCACGCCGACACGTCGTCTTCCGGTCGTCCGCGATGGAAACTGCCTGGTCGGCCAGATCAGTCGCCGTGATCTCTTGAAGGCGGAACTGAAACATCTGCAGTTCAAGACCAATCTGCCTCAGGAGAAAAACCTGTTGTATCTGAGTGGCATTATGAACCGGGAAGAGTCACCGATTGCCTGATCGGTCTCCTGTGGCAGAGTAAAAAAGAAGAGTGAGTCTTGCCTGACAAAAACCAGCTGAACCTGTTTCAGCTGGTTTTTCTCGTTCCTGACGGTTTGATTTTCAGAGCTGGTCAACTAAAATCGGGCCAGTTCGCGTTGCTGACAGACTGAACATTTCCGGTCAGTGGGGCGAGCGGTATCCAGTCAGACATCGATTCTATTCAGATAAAGCTAACTATTCGAAGGACTTGCAGCATGGACCAGGCAGAGATTTTACTCGACGCGGAAGAGAGAATGGACAAAGCGGTTCACGTATTCCAGGGTCAGCTGCAGGGGATTCGTACGGGGCGGGCCACCCCCGGTCTGGTGGATTCGATCCGCGTGGATTACTACGGTTCGCCGACTCCGTTGAAGCAGATGGCGAACGTGAGCGTTCCCGAGCCGCAGCAGATTCTGATTCGGCCCTTCGATGCCCAGATGGTGGGAGAGATTGCCAAAGCGATCCAGGCCAGCGATATGGGACTGGCACCGAATACCGATGGTCGCGTCGTGCGATTGAACATTCCCCCGCTTTCGACAGAACGTCGTCGTCAGCTGGTCTCCCGCGTGAAAGAGCTGGCTGAAGAAGCCCGGATTTCGATCCGCAACATCCGCCGGGATGCAAACAAGCATGCTGACCAGTCCGAAAAAGACAAAGTGATGGGGGAAGACGAACGGGACGATACCAAGGATCAGATCCAGGAACTGACCAAAAAGTTCGAAGGTAAAGTCAACAGCATGGCGGATGCGAAAGAAAAGGACGTGATGGACGAGTAGTCCGTCGGTCTTTCAGTAGCCCGCGCTCGCAACTTAAAGTGCTCCCGCCAGAATTAGCAGGAATTCGTCATTTTTCGGACGGGTTCAATACAGTCACATTCTATCTTAACCTCTGTAATCAAAGAGACAGGTTCAAGTTTCCATGGCAAAGAAAACAATTGAAAACGTAGACGTAGCGGGTAAGACCGTATTGATGCGTGTCGACTTTAACGTTCCCCTGGATGACGATCTGAATATTACCGATGATCGCCGGGTGCGGATGGCTCTGCCTTCGATCAAGTCCGTTATCGATCGTGGCGGTCGCCTGATTCTGATGAGTCACCTGGGACGTCCCAAGGGGGATGCCGGTGATGCGAAATTCAGCCTCAAGCCAACCGCTGCCTGCCTGGGTAAACTGCTGGATCAGGACGTCGCCTTTGCGACGGATACGGTTGGCGACGATGCGAAGGCGAAAGTCGCTGCCCTGGAAGATGGTCAGGTACTGATCCTGGAGAACCTGCGGTTCAACGATGGTGAGAAAAAAGGGGATGCCACTTTCGCAGGTGCGCTGGCTGCGTTCGCTGATATCTACTGCAACGACGCTTTTGGTACCTGCCACCGGACCGATGCTTCGATGGTTGCAGTTCCGGAAGCCATGGACGGTAAGCCGAAAGTAGTTGGCTTCCTGGTATCGAAAGAAATTCAATACCTGTCCGATGCGATTGCCAATCCACAGCGTCCGTTCGTGGCGATTCTGGGGGGAGCGAAAGTCTCTGACAAGATCAACGTGATCAACAACCTGCTGGGCATCTGCGACAAGGTGCTCATCGGTGGCGCGATGGCTTACACCTTTGCTTTGGCGCAGGGTGGCAAGGTTGGCGGCAGTCTGGTGGAAGAGGACAAAGTCGAACTGGCCAAAGAACTGATCGCCAAAGGGGGCGACAAACTGATGCTGCCGGTCGACACGCACTGTGGCGACGACTTTAACAGCAACTGCAACAAGCAGGTTGTGAAAGCCGGTGAAATCCCCGATGGTTTCGAGGGACTGGACATCGGACCGGAATCGGCGAAACTGTTTGCTGAGACTGTTAAGTCCGCTAAAACAGTGGTCTGGAACGGACCGATGGGTGTGTTCGAAATGCCGCCGTTCGATGAAGGAACCAAAGCGGTTGCCCAGGCGATCGCAGACAGCGATGCAACCAGCATCATTGGTGGTGGCGACAGTGCCGCCGCGATCCAGCAGCTCGGTTTTGCCAATCAGGTCTCGCATGTGAGTACCGGCGGTGGTGCCAGCCTGGCGATGCTGGAAGGTCAGGAGTTTGCAGCTGTGAATCTGCTGGATGAAGCCTGATTGAATCCCGCTGAATAATCGAGTTTCTCAGACACAGTCCTTCACGTGAGGGACTGTGTCTTTTTGTTTGGCAATGATCTACTCGCAACCCGGGATGAGAGGCGGTAGAATAAATGAAAACTCAGGTTTAATGAGCGTAGTTTTGGTCACTGTCGGGCGAGCTGGCATTGATCCCGGGGTTTCACTGGTGATTATTCAATAGCTCTCATTAGCAGTTGTGAATGGGGAGTGAGGCAAATGGTGACGTCGTTATTCTCAAATGAAGAAATCGAGCGGTTTCAGCGTGATGGTTTTGTGATCGTGGAATCGTTATTCAGTGAGGAAGAAGTGGCGCTGCTGGGACAGATTGGCCGGGCGGACCTGGCGATGCAGCAGGCGACTTTCAGTCGGGATGACGGAGAAGGGGGTGCGGTCAAACTGAGCGTGGAGAACGAAGTCGGCGAAGACATCTATGGTGCGATTGCCGCCGGTCACCGGGTTGTGGATCGGATGGAAGAACTGCTGGGTGATGAAGTCTACCATTACCACCATAAGATGATCCAGAAAGAAGCGAAGGTGGGTGGTGCCTGGGCATGGCATCAGGATTACGGATACTGGTACAACAATGGTTGCCTGTTTCCGGATATGGCCAGCTGTATGATTGCCGTCGATCGGGCGACCCGGGAGAACGGTTGCCTGCAGGTGCTCAAAGGGAGCCATCTGATGGGGCGGATGAATCATGGCAAGGTGGGTGACCAGACCGGCGCAGATCCGGAGCGTGTGGCAGCGGCCTGCGAGCGGTTTGAACTCGTGTACTGCACGCTGGAACCCGGATCGACAATCTTCTTTCACTCCAATCTGCTGCACCGCTCAGACCAGAACAAGAGCAACCATCCGCGATGGGGGTTCATCTGCTGCTACAACACGAAGCACAACGATCCTTACAAAGAATCGCGTCATCCCCGTTATACACCGCTGACGAAGCGGGATGATGCGGACGTGTTGAAAATCGGTCATGCCCAGTGGAAACAGATGCAGGCAGATTCGTCGCTGTGATGAGTGACATGGAATTGTGGGAGCAGAATGGGTAAGAGTGCCGAAACCGCAGGGAATTCGCTGAGCCAGCAGAGTGCGCTGATCAAGCGACTGGCGCGCGAGGTCGGCTTTGATCTGGCCGGGATTGCGCCGGCGGTCACGCCCATTGGTTATCACAGCTTTCTGGACTGGCTGAACCAGGGATACGCGGGAGAGATGAGCTATCTCGAACGTCGTAAAGAGGCTTACGAACATCCACGCTATGTGATGAGTTCCGTGCGCAGTGTGCTGATGCTGACGTTGAATTATCAGACGGAGGAGCCGCCCGAGGTGACAGGAACTGAGGCGCGGGTTTCGCGTTATGCCTGGGGGACGACCGACTATCACAAGGTGATACGCAAGAAGCTGAAGCAGCTGTCGCGATTGATTCGCGAGCAGTATCCCGATTGTGAAACACGAGGCGTTGTCGATACTGCGCCGCTGCTGGAGCGGGACTTCGCTCAGTTGGCAGGACTGGGTTGGATTGGAAAAAACACGCTGCTGCTCAACAAACGGGAGGGAAGCTGGTTTTTTCTAGCGGGGCTGCTGCTGAGTGATGAGCTGGAATATGACGAACCGCAACAAACAAGCCATTGTGGCACCTGTACGCGGTGCCTGGAGGCCTGTCCGACCGATGCGTTCGTGGAAGCGGGGACGCTGGATGCGCGGAAGTGCATTTCGTATCTGACGATCGAACTGCGAGATCAGCCAATTCCAGCAGAGTTACGACCGGGGATGCAGGACTGGATGTTCGGCTGTGATGTGTGCCAGGATGTCTGTCCCTGGAATCGGAAGGCACCGATCAGCGGAGAACCAGCGTTCCAGCCGGTCGAAACGTTTACGCCCGTTGATGCTTGCGAACTGCTGACACTGGATGAAGCTGCATTTCAGGAGCGGTTCCAGAGTACGCCGATGTCGCGGGCCCGTCGGGCGGGGTTGCTCCGGAATGCAGCCATCGTACTGGGGAACCGGGGAGATGAGAGTGCAGTGCCGGCATTGTTGGGAGTACTCAATGATGATGAGTCGCTGATTCGAGGGGCTGTGGTCTGGGCGCTGGGACGGCTGGGAGCTCCGACCACGGTTGAGATGCTGCAAACCCGTCTGGAAATTGAGACCGAAACAGATGTGATTGAAGAACTCAAGCAGGCACTCAGCAGGCTGGTGAGTTGAGGCGAATAAACTGGAAAATGCGGGGAGAAAGTGGCGGGCTCTGATGGAAAAGTGGCAGTGCGTGTATTACGATCTGCAACAGAGTTAAGCCAACAAAAAATCTTTGGTTCGAATATCAGAACGTTATTGTGAATGGGAGCAGTGAGATGGGCGATCAACTTCTTGTCGGAGTCAATGGAGCCAGCGGTCGGATGGGACAGCGGGTGGCTGTGCTCGTATATCAGGATCCGGATCTTAAGCTGGGGGCTGCCCTGGAATCGGAGTCTTCTCCTGCCTTGGGGAAAGACGTGGGTGAAGTTGCCGGCATCGGTCCTGTTGGCCTGAACATTACGTCTGAGTTGACTGACCGCGTGGATGTGATCATCGACTTTTCCCTGCCGGCCGGACTGGTGAAAATCGCCGGGGTCTGTGCTGAACGGCAGATTCCGCTGGTCGCCGCTACCACCGGATTGACACCGGAACAGCGAAACGAAGTGCTGACGGCATCACAGACAACACCCCTGATTCTGGCCCCCAATATGAGTGTGGCTGTGAATCTGATGATGAAGCTGGTGCGGGAAGCCGCCCATTCGCTGAAGAATACTCCCAGTGGGGTTGATGTGGAAATCATCGAACGTCATCACCGTTTTAAAGAAGATGCTCCCAGCGGGACTGCGTTACATTTTGGTGAAATCATTGCCGACGAGATGGGACAGACTGAACACATTCACGGGCGGGAAGGTCGTCCCGGCCCGCGTCCGGTCTGTGAAATCGGCTATCACGCATTACGGACCGGCGACAATGTGGGTGAGCATACGATTGTCTTCGGTATGATGGGGGAGACGATCGACCTGACAGTCCGCGGCCATACCCGTGACAGCTATGTTTATGGCGCCCTGATGGCGGCCAAATATCTGACAACCCAGAAGGCAGGGATCTATACAATGGCGGACGTGCTGGGCCTGGGCTAAGTCTCGTTCTGTCAAAAAGTTATACCACGAAAATAATGCTGCCGGTATCGTTCAATCGTGCCGGTAGTTTTTGTTCCCAGTAACAGGTGTCACCGGTTTATTTTGGTAAAGCTTCCCGTTTTACCAAGTCTGTGAAATGATCAAGAGTGATACACCCGGTAACCGATACAAGAAGAGCGTTGACTGCCTCTCGACAGAACAGATTGAGGGGGAGAACGGACACCGTGTCCTGTCTAACCGGAATTCAGGGATTGAATTCTGATCTGCTGTCAAAACAGAGTCCCGTCTCGAAGGATCGAGTCATGAGCTGGCTGAAGTCTCTCAAATTCAAAAGCGTTCTGAGTCTCATCTCACGAGATTCCTCTCAAACCGAACGCCGGCCTCGCTTTGGTGTTCGCTGGAACCAGACGGCTAAAGTCTTCGTCGGTTTGATCGCCAGTGTCTGTTCAATGATGGCACTGATCTCCTTCTTCGGTTCGCTGGAAGAACCTTCTGTGGAAGATAAGCTGCTTTCCGATGCCGAGTCGCTGGCACCGGATCTGGGAAGCGGGGATGAACTGTCGATGGAATTTGGTCTGGATGCAGAGCTGCCGCTGCAGGAAGCGGTTGCTGATGTGGAAGCAGCCATGGGGGAAGTACAGACGGTTTCTATGGAACAGGCAGCAGGCAGCGGAGAGACCGGTTCGGGAGTCTATCATGCGTTGGGGCGCGATTATGGAGATCAGCAGACGAGTGGACGCGTCGAGCAGATTTCTGGAGCGCATCCCATTTATGTGTCGGGTAACAGGCAGTCCGGGGGTACGCAGAATGCAAGCAGCTCCGGGGCTGCCTGGCTGACTGGAGAAATTGAAGAGCTCGAGCTGCCAACAGTGCGCAGCGCTGCTGTTCCTTCAAGAAATTATTAAGAGAACAATTAAGCGGAAGTCTCAGAACTTTTAACCATTCGCGGGAATCAGAGTCGATGTATCAGAGTTACTGGAATCTGCAGAGCGGCCCTTTCGAAGAAAAGATGGACGCTGGGTATTTTTATGAGAGCCACCCGCATCAGGCCGGACTGCTGAAGTTGCAATACCTGGTGGAGAACCGCAAGGGGGCCGGCCTGCTGGTCGGAAGCCCGGGCAGCGGGAAATCCTACCTGTGCCACGTGCTGAAAAGTCAGCTTGCGGAGCGGCATCAACCGTTCGTACAACTGGTCTTTCCCCAGCTTTCACCTGTCGAGCTGATCTCATATCTCGCGGTTGAGTTAGGGGCGGAAGAGGCGGGCATCGAGCCGGGAGTTACCGGTAAGGATCGAATTATCCGCGCCTTGCATCGGCAGTTACAGCTGCTTTGTGATCAGGGGGCACAGCCCGTGATTGTGATCGATGAAGCCCATCTGATTGCAGACCAGCGAATTTTCGAGACATTGCATCAGTTGCTCAATTTCCAGCAGACCTCCGATGTCGACTTCACGCTGTTGCTGGTAGGAGACCGGTTGTTGCTGAGTCACCTGCAACGATCCGCGCAGCTGGATGACCGCATTTCGGTCCGCTGTCTGCTCAGACCGTTTTCTGTGGAAGAGACACAGCAGTATGTTGAGCATCGTCTGCAGGTCGCCGGTCGGACCGAACCGGTGTTCGAAGCATCTGCATTCCAGACGTTGTTCGAACTGACGCAGGGGAATCCGCGGAAGATCAATCGTTTGTGTGATCTGGGGCTGCTGGTCGGTTATGCCGACGAACTGCCGCTGATTACCTCAGACGTCCTGGAAGCGGTTTCAGAAGAACTCGTGACCTCCATTCCAGACTGATACTCATTCAGCGGAATAATTCTATTTAGCGTAGTATCATCTACAGTTGAGTATATCGATTAAGTTACGCGCTGACCTGTTTCGCAGGGCAGCGCGTTTTTTTTGTGAACCTGCTTCTGTGCTTTGGTGTCTGCTTCCCAACGGGTAATGCTACCCCATTAATTCGTACAGGGAAAAACCATGTTTCACTTCTTCTCCAGCGAGAGTTCATCGAGCAGCTCGTCAGAATCTGACGGGACGGGGTCGGTGTGTGAAGTGTGAACGTCGACATTGAATGAATTCAAGCCCGTCCGATTCTTTGATCGGACGGGCTTTTTTTATTGGTATGCCCCAGTTGGGGCGAGGCTCGCATTTTTTCGTTGCATCAGCCGATCTGGCGCTGCACGGGCACAAAAAGGCTGCTGAGGCTGCTCACCTCTTCAGCTGGCCGGCAGATGTGACACACTCCTCTTGAGAAAGGAGGCTATGAGCAATGGTTCATAAAGTTCATGTGAATATGGGAACGATCGGTCATATCGATCATGGAAAGACAACGCTGACGGCTGCGATCTTGAAGGTGCAGGCACAGCGTGGTCTGGCGCGCGTCAAGTCGTACCAGGAGATCGCCCGCGGCGGTATCGAACGCGATAAAAACAAGACTGTGACGATCCTGGCGTCGCATGTGAAATACGAAACGGACAAGCGGACGTACGCGCACATCGACTGTCCGGGACACGCGGATTACATCAAGAACATGATCTCCGGTGCAGCCCAGATGGATGGTGCGGTGCTGCTGGTCTCGGCCGCCGACGGTCCGATGCCCCAGACACGCGAGCACATTCTGCTGGCGCGGCAGGTGGGTGTTCCGCACCTGGTCGTATTTCTCAACAAGTGTGATCTGGTGGATGATCCGGAGCTGATCGAACTGGTAGAGCTGGAGCTGCGGGAAATGCTGACGCATTATGGCTTTGCTGGAGATGAAGTTCCCTTTATCTACGGTTCCGCGAAACTGGCCGATGCACGTCCGGATGATCCGGATGCCTCCCGGTGTATCCACGACCTGCTGGAGACGCTCGATACCTACGTGCCGGATCCGCAGAGGCTGACTGACAGGCCGTTTCTAATGTCGGTCGAAAACGTGTTCAGCATCATGGGCCGCGGGTCTGTGGTGACGGGTAAGATCGAACAGGGGCAGATCCGTCCCGGCGATGCGGTCGAGATTGTCGGTCTGTGTGAAGATACGCGCACTGATGTTGTGACTTCGGTGGAGTCGTTCAACGCACTGGTCGACACGGGCTATGCCGGCGACAACGTGGGCTGCCTGTTGAGAAAGACGAACTACTCAGAAGTTTCGCGGGGTCAGGTGCTGGCAGCAGTTGGCACTGTGACGCCGTATCGAAACTTCGAGGCGGAAGTTTATGTATTGAAAAAGGAAGAAGGGGGACGGCATACGCCTTTTTTTGATGGCTATACGCCCCAGTTTTTCTTTCGTACGACGAACGTCACGGGAACCGCACGGGTGGAAGGCCAGGCAGATCTGGCCATGCCCGGTGACGGTGTGACACTGAACGTGATGCTCAACCAGCCGATCGCGCTGGCTGAGGGGGACCGGTTTGCGATACGCGAAGGCAGCAAAACGGTCGGTTCGGGAGTGGTCACACGCGTGATTGCCTGATGTGGGTGCCCCTGGTCTGCCTTGGTGGATCAGGGGCATTTTACTGGAGCAGCAGTGCTGTTCGTGGCCGTGTTCTGTTGAAGTCTGCGTGAAAATGGGGGACAGCCCTTGCGAAATACAGGGGGGCGGGTTCACAATAGGCCAATTCATTTCAACCCGATAGGGAAATCTCGTTGCGTGTGGGAGTGAAAACAGGCCAGCTTAAAAGTGGTCTGACATGATTCCCTGCACGGACCGTCAACAAGGTAAATGTCTGAATGTGGTCTTCGCGTCTGTTCTGGAAACTGTTCCTGGTTTATGCCGGTCTGAATATTGCTTCCGCGATTGTATTCGTGCTGATTGTTTCGGGACGTCAGAAGACCCAGGTGGAAGACCAGGTGCAGCAGCGTCTGCATGACTCAGCGGTGATCATGCGGAGCAGCATGGAGGGGGTCTTCGACAGAGGATTCTCTGAGCAGCTGCAGATCAAAGTTGAGAAGCTGGGGGCCGAAACCGGTACGCGGATTACACTGATCGATATGGACGGGGTCGTGATTGCCGATTCGGATCAGAGTTCACTACAGCTGGTTCGCGACATGGAGAACCATAAAAACCGGGTGGAAGTTATCAAAGCGCTGGCGACAGGTTGGGGGACTTCTGAACGGAGAAGTCCGACGCTGAGTGAACCCATGAAGTATTATGCGCTCTTGTACAGGCATGATGGCGAGCCTAAGGGGGTGGTGCGTGTTTCAATTACGATGTCCAAGATCCAACTGGAGATCGCGTCGATTGAGAAGCTGATCTGGAGTATTGCGCTGCTGGTCAGCTTTACGGTGATGCTGATCACCTACTGGGTGGTCGCCCGCATGATCCGTCCCCTGACGATTCTGACCAACGCAGCCGAGTCGATTGCCAATGGGGATTACGATCAGAAACTGTATTTCCCCCAGCATGATGAACTGGGAATCCTGGCCCAGTCCTTCAACCATATGAGTAAGGAGATGGCCGAACGCGTGCGTCAGCTGCAGGCGAGCGGTGATCGTCTGAGTACCGTGCTGGAGGGGATGGTCGAAGGCGTGATCGCGACCAATGAACGACAGCATGTGCTGTTTGCCAATGAGTCGGCGGGGCGGTTATTGTTTTTCTCGCCGGAAGAGGCACAAGGGAAACCGTTATTTGAATCGGTGCGAAATCATCAGCTGCAAAAGGCGGTGACAGAGGTGTTAAAAACCCTGGAACCCCAGCGGATGGAAGTGGAACTCGAGAGTACCAGCGATCGGATTCTGGGGGTGACCACGACTCCGCTGCCCGGCACTCCCTGTCCGGGTCTGGTGATTGTGTTATTTGACATGACCGAGTTGCGGCGGTTGGAATCATTGCGTCAGGAGTTTGTCGCGAATGTCTCACATGAATTGAAGACGCCTTTGAGTTCCATTAAGGCGTACACGGAGACCCTGATTCGTGGTGCGATGGATGATCCGGAGATCAGCAAAACTTTTCTGATGCGGATCGAAGAACAGGCAGACCGTCTGCACCAGTTGATTCTCGACTTGATCAGCCTGGCGAGTATCGAATCAGGAAATCAGGTCTTTGATATTATCAGTATCGAGCTGCGTCCGTTTGTTGAGTCCTGCCTGGTAGATCAACAGACTGTGGCGGAGTCGAAGCAGATTGAGCTGATCATTGAAGAGCAGGAGCCCGGTTTGCGAGTCAAAGCTGACGAAGAAGGCTTGCACCAGATCCTGGGGAACCTGATCAACAACGCGATCAAGTACACGCCGGCGCAGGGAACGATTACGATACGCTGGCAGCGTGATGAAGGTAACATGGTGTTAATGCAGGTGCAGGATACCGGGATCGGGATCGAGGAGAAGCATCTGGCCCGTCTGTTCGAGCGGTTCTTCCGGGTCGACAAAGCGCGTTCACGTGAATTGGGTGGAACCGGGCTGGGGCTCTCCATTGTGAAGCACCTTGTACAATCGTTTAATGGTACGATTGGTGTGACCAGTAAGGTCGGGACAGGAACGACGTTTTCTGTCCGTCTCCCCCGTGGCTGAGATCGGGGTTGAGTGTGATAAGTGCTGTGTAATTCCTGTGTTAGGATGCGCATTTTCGGTGGTTGAGTTGTTCCGGAAAGATTAAGTACTTCACGATTTCTTAATATAGTCTTAACAAATTGCGGGTATGGTAACACGCGTCTGAGAGAGGCTACAGGTGCCCGTTCGCTCTGAACGGCGGTGTGGTCTCTGAATCAAAGCCAAAAACCATCTTATTTAACTATATCGCAATTGGGAGAAACACACACGATGATCACGACAAACAAGGGGAAAGTATGGGGGCTGCTGTGTCTGGCCATTGGCGTTTCCCTGATTGGCGTTGGATGCAACGGGAACAGCGACGGCCCGGCAGCCAAGCAGGCTGGATCTGAGCCAGGAGCGGAAGCACCTGCTGAGGGTGGCGAGAAGCTGGAAGGCAGTGTGAAAATCGATGGCTCCAGCACCGTGTATCCCGTGAGTGAAGCGGTTGCCGAAGAGTTTCGTGCAGTGCAGCCCAAGATTCGTGTAACGGTTGGTGTCTCCGGTACCGGTGGCGGTATGAAGAAATTTATCGCAGGTGAAGTCGATATCTGCGATGCATCTCGGGCGATGAAAGAAAAAGAAGCCAACGCCTGTAAAGAACAGGGAATCGAGTTCATCGAACTGTCAGTCGCGTTTGACGGTCTGGCTGTGATCGTGAACCCCAAGAATGACTGGTGCGATTGCCTGACCGTCGGTCAGCTCAAAGAACTGTGGCGTCCGGAAAGTGGCGTCAAGCAGTGGAAAGACCTGGATCCCAAGTGGCCTGCCAAGGACATCAAGCTGTACGGTCCGGGAACTGACTCGGGTACTTTCGATTACTTCACTGAAGCAATCGTTGGTGAATCCAAGGCCAGCCGGGCTGACTACACTGCCAGTGAAGACGATAACGTGCTGGTGACCGGTGTCTCCGAAGACGCAGATGCCCTGGGTTACTTCGGCTACGCTTACTACGAAGAAAACAAAGACAAACTGAAGCTGCTGGCTGTTGATGGTGGCAAAGGTTGTGTCAAACCTTCACTGGAAACCGTGCGGAACAATACTTATGAGCCACTGTCCCGCCCGCTGTTCATCTATGTGCGGAAGTCTGCTCTGGAGCGACCTGAAGTTGTTGCCTTTATCAAATTCTACATGGAAAACGCTGCAGCTCTGTCGAAAGACGTGGGTTATGTGCCCGTCTCAGAAGAAGTTCAGAAGAAGAACATGGAAACCCTTAATGGAGCTTTGTCGAAGTGACAAACGAACGTTCTGACGCAGGACAACCAGTTGAAGTCAACGGGGGGGAGGCAGCGGTCGCAGGGCTGCCTCGCCCTGCGTCTCTTGAAAGTGCGAGTGGTGTGTGGAACCGTCTGCGTCCTGTGTATGAGGGCCTGGTTCACTTCTCGCTGTTTATCTGCGCCAGTATTTCAGTGCTGGTGACCGTAGGCATTGTGATCATTCTGCTGTACGAATCGGTCAAGTTCTTCTACGACGTGCCTGTGCTGGAGTTTCTGACGGGGACTGAATGGACTCCGTTGCTTAAGCCACAGCACTTCGGGATTCTGCCTCTGCTCTGTGGGACGATGCTGGTGGCCGGCGGTTCCGCGATTGTGGCGGTTCCCATTGGTTTGGGGACGGCGATTTATCTGAGTGAATATGCATCTCCCCGCTTCCGCGACATCGTGAAACCAATCCTGGAAATCCTGGCCGGTATCCCATCGGTCGTTTATGGATTTATGGCAATTGTGTTTGTGTCTCCGATCATCCGCCAGATTTTTCCCAGCGCCGGCGTATTTAATGCAGCCAGTGCCTGCGTCGTGGTGGGGATCATGATCCTGCCGATGATCATTTCTCTGAGTGAAGATATTCTGCAGTCGGTCCCGATTTCATTGCGGGCAGCAGCTTCTGCGCTGGGAGCAAACAAATTTGAAGTGACAGTACGAGTGGTCCTGCCGGCTGCGATGTCGGGGATTATTGCCAGCTTCCTGCTGGCCATCTCCCGTGCAATTGGTGAAACAATGGCGGTGACTCTGGCGGCAGGGGCGACACCCAAACTGACCCTGAATCCCCTGGAAAGTGTTCAGACCATGACCGCTTATATTGTGCAGGTGAGTCTGGGAGATACACCTGCAGGCACGATTGAGTACCGTACAATTTTTGCAGTCGGCCTTGCCTTGTTTGTTACAACAATGACGATGAACGTGATTGCTCAATATATTCTCTCCCGAGTAGGAGAACGCTACGAATGAGCACAAAAATCGATATTTATACTAAGAGACGCCGCGGGCGTATCGTGAACGGGATGTTTACTGCGGCCTGTTTTCTGGCCACGATTTCCTGTGTGCTGGTGCTGCTGGTTTTGATCTGGAATATCATTCTGCAGGGTAAAAGCTGGTTGAGCTGGGACTTTATCGAGTCCCTGCCATCACGGTTCCCTGAAAAAGCCGGTATCAAGACAGCACTGTGGGGCAGCATCTGGCTGATCTGTCTGACGGCCCTGTTTTCGGTGCCGCTGGGAGTAGGGGCTGCCGTTTATCTCGAAGAGTATGCTCCGCGGAGCCGCTGGCGGAAATTGATTCAGTTGAATATTGCGAATCTGGCCGGTGTGCCTTCCATTGTTTATGGAATTCTGGGGCTGGGACTGTTCGTCCGGACGCTGGCTTTTGAGCGGAGCGTGCTGTCCGGCGCACTGACACTGACCCTGGTTGTATTGCCGATCATTATTCTGGCGTCCCAGGAAGCGTTGCGGGCGGTACCGGATTCGATCCGACGTTCGGCTTATGCTCTGGGGGCGACCCGCTGGCAGACGGTGTGGTACCAGGTGCTGCCGGCTTCCCTGCCGGGGATTATGACGGGAGTGATTTTATCCCTCTCGCGGGCACTGGGAGAAGCGGCACCTTTGCTGGTTGTCGGGGCGATGGCTTATGTTCCCTTTGTACCGGAAAAATTATCGGATGAGTTTACCGCTCTACCGATTCAGATTTTCAACTGGACCTCGCGGCCGCAGGAAGAGTTTCATCATCTGGCGGCAGCCGGGATTTTAGTACTGCTGGTTGTACTGGTCAGCATGAATGCCGTAGCGGTGTTCGTGCGGCATAAATACGGAAAAAAGATTCGCTGGTAAGAGAGGGAACCTGGCGATCGGGAAAATACGAAATTCTCCCGCACATATTTGATTTCGATTATCTATAATAGTATTCAGCGGGGATAACCAATTTATGGCTTCAACACCCTCGGTTAAAAATAATATGCAATCACCTGATAAAGCAGCCTCCACTCATTCACAGGGTCCTGTCGTGCGGCCTTCGATTCCTGAAGGTAAAAGCATGCGGACTGCCGATGAGTTGGCGCAGGCTACTGAAAAGATCAGCGTGCGTGACCTGTCATTTTATTATTCCGATAACCGCGCTTTAACTGATATTTCGCTTTCGATTCCTGAGCGGTGCGTGACTGCGTTCATTGGCCCCTCAGGCTGTGGAAAGTCGACGTTTCTCCGGTGTCTGAACCGGATGAATGATATGATCGAAGGCACCCGGGTCGAAGGCGAGATCCTGCTGGAAGGTCAGGATATTTATTCCAGCCGCACAGACATCGTGACCTTGCGGAAGCGGATCGGGATGGTATTCCAGAAGTCGACTCCATTTCCGAAATCGATTTTCGATAACGTGTCGTTCGGTCCCAAGATCGCGGGGATCCGTAAAAAGAAAGATCTGTACGAGATCGTCGAGCGCTCTCTGCAGCGGTCAGCACTGTGGGATGAAGTCAAAGATCGCCTGAGCGATTCTGCATTGAACCTGTCGGGTGGTCAGCAGCAGCGGTTATGTATCGCCCGTGCTCTGGCCAACGATCCGGACATTCTGTTGATGGATGAACCGGCGTCGGCACTCGATCCGGCTTCAACGGCACGGATCGAAGACCTGATCTTCGAACTTAAAGAACAGTACACGATTGTGATCGTTACGCATAACATGCAGCAGGCGGCTCGTGTGTCCGACCAGGCTGCCTTTTTCTATCAGGGGCTGCTGATCGAATCCGGAGCGACGGAAGAGCTCTTCACGAATCCCAAGAAACAGCAGACCGAAGACTACATTACCGGCAGGTTTGGATAAGCCAATGACAAAACATTTACAGCGTGATATGGAATCACTGGAGCGGGAAATCATCACCCAGTCATCGCTGGTGGAAGAGATGATTTCTAAAGCCAGTCGCGCGCTTTACGAAGTTCAAGTTGATCTGGCCAATGAAGTGATTGAGCAGGAACGGGCAATCAACGAGAGTGAAGTGAAGATTGAGGAAGACTGCCTGAAGATTCTGGCGCTGCATCAGCCGGTGGCCGTCGATTTGCGCGAGACGGCAACGGTGCTGAAGATTAACAATGATCTGGAGCGTATTGCCGATCTGGCGGTGAATATAGCTGAGCGGACCATCGGTCTGTCGCATTATCCGAATTTCCACATTCCTGCTGCCCTGGAACCCATGACCAAAGTTACGGTTTCGATGTTACGCGACGCGATTGACGCGTTCATCGATTTCGATACCGATAAGGCCCGTGAGGTCTGTAAACGTGATGATATTGTCGACGGTTACAACCGCGAGATTATCAATGAAATCTACGGATTGATGCAGACCGATCAGAGTCTGATTAAGCCGGCATTACATTTTTTCTCTTCTGCGCGCCACATTGAACGTATTGCCGACCATACTACAAATATTGCGGAAGATGTGATTTACCTGACCGAGGGCGAAATTATCCGTCATCGTCACAAAGAAACATTTTCCACCTGACCCGCTTTTACAGAGGTGTTATAAGAAAAAGACATGTCAAAGAAACGCATTCTTGTGATTGAAGATGATCGTTCTCTCTCTGAAGTTCTCGCATACAATCTGCGACAGGAGAAGTACGATGCCGTGGTGGCCCTGGATGGGATGGACGGGTTACGGCAGGCCCAGTTGAAAACGCCTGACCTGATTATATTAGACCTGATGTTGCCTCAGATGGACGGACTGGAAGTCTGTCGCAGACTGCGATCAGACCCGGTAACATGCAATGTGCTGATACTGATGCTGACCGCGAAATCTGAAGAGACCGATCAGGTCGTCGGTTTCACGCTGGGGGCTGACGATTACGTAACCAAGCCGTTCAGCGTCAAGATTCTGCTGGAGCGGATCAAGGCTCTGCTTCGTCGACGTGAAAGCAATGGCGAAGCCTCAGATACCATCGTGAGCCAGGGAGTGATGATCGACCGCCGGCGTCACCGGGTGATGATTGACGATGTGCCTATCTCTCTGACCCGCAGTGAATTCGAACTTCTGGAAGCGCTGGTTCGTCAGCCGGGGCGAGTGTTCTCCCGTTCTGAGTTGATTGATGCGGCTCTGGGAGACGATGCCCTCGTGCTGGAGCGGACGATTGACGTTCATATCCGGGCTCTGCGTCAGAAACTGGATAAGCACGCGGAGTTGATTGAAACGGTGCGTGGAGTTGGTTATCGATTCCGTGATCCTGACACCGCATTTAAGAAACAGACGACGTAAATCGTTTGGCAGAAGGCTGAAACGACATTAAACAGGTCTGCGAGAGCAGGCCTGTTTTTGTTTTGCAATTGGGTGTCAGTACTTAAGTACCTGTTCTGGCTGGGGTAGGGGAGAAAATGCACGGGATAAGTGTACTAAGTATCACATGAATTGGGGTTTCTTTCTATCTGAACTGTCAAAAAGATGTAGAAACGGTAGTTGACAGTCTAACGAAGGTCGATATACTAGTCTTAGTTGAGACTGAGTCTCATGATCGACATTCCACCAGGTCCAAGCCTGAGATCGGGGTTCCAACCGTTTCCTACCTGAGGAACTCCGGGTTTTTCAAGATCACTATCCACGTAAAAAAAGCGTCTGCCACCATGGATGCGACAGACGCTTGGGTATAAGTGTAAGATGTCTACAGTAACCGGAAGCCAGATCGAGCGTGTGGGAGCCACCCCGGCCCCTGAAGTTGCACCACGCCGCCGTTTTCTCTGCCACTGTCTGAAAGTGACTCCAGATCAGGTCCAGCAGTGTATTACTGAGACCCAGGCAGAGACCGTTCACGAAGTAACCCGCGGTTGTGGTGCTGGAAAAGGCTGCACAGCCTGCCATTGCCGCATTAAGGACTTGCTGGCAGGGCTGTGTGATGACTGTGGACAGTCCAAGCGACGTTGTCTGTGTGCCGCTCAGCCGGTTTAAGCCTGCTATTCGCGAATCTGCTCAGCCAGGTAGTTCTGAATGCCGACCTGTTTGATCAGTTCGAGCTGTGATTCGCACCAGTCGATGCTTTCTTCTGACTCGACGACCATCTGATCCATCAATTCACGGCTGCCGGCGTCTTTTTCCTGTCGGCAGAGTTCGATGGCTTCGTTGTAGGTTGAGACCCCTTTCGTTTCCAGTTCCAGGCTGTTCTGGATCTGTTCTTCAACAGTCTTACCCACGCGAATGACATCGTAGCGGGCGATTTCCGGAACGCCATCCAGATAGAGGATGCGGTCGATGACCTGCTCGGCATGTTTCATTTCTTCGATGGATTCGTCGTAGAAGTGCTTGGCCAGTTTGTCAAAGCCCCAGTCTTTGCACATCTTGGAAGAGATGAAGTACAGGTTGATGGCGGTGAGTTCGATTGTCAGGCCATCGTTTAATGCGTCGATTACTTTCTGGCTACCCTTCATTGGTTCTGCTTTCTCAATCTTTCTTTCCTGCCCCTGCCGAATTCCGGGCCGGAGCAAATGTTGTTGATAATATTTGACTACCGGTAGTATTCGTAATTGGCTCCACTTGTACCAGAGTGAATCTGGCGAAAAATGTCTATTTATATAGATTGAAACGAGATCTCTGACTTCGTGGAGTTCGCAGCGGAGATTTCTGAAACCGGTTCTCAATTACTGCTGTTTTCGGGGGCGAGATTGAGCAGTTCCACTTTTCGGAACTGAACCGGGTGACTTTCCGACTGCAGGGAAATGGTTCCTTTATCCAGCATGATCGGGGCGCCCTGTTCGATCAGCTTCTGGGCATCGGCGTCTTTGGGGTCGAGTTGGGGCTTGGTGTACGAGAGGACGGTTTCCCCGTCAATGACGTGTTCGATGATCTTGTTGCCTTTGACTTCGACATCAACGGTCACCCACTGATCGCCCCGATAGGTTTTGGAAGAGGAGTCGATGCAGTGTGGCATGAAGAGCTTGTTGTCCATGACGACGTTTGTGCCCGGGGTGCAGAGGTTGGCAGTGCTGCGTTTGCCCTTCGGTTTCCCACCCAGCAGCTGGACTTCAATGGAAACCGGAAAACGCTGGTCAAGGGACATGCTTTCGGGGCTCTGGCCGTGGACCATGATGCCGCTGTTGCGAAAGGCCCAGCCTGGCCCGCCTTTGACCTGGTCGCCGATGAAACGATATTCCACGCGGATGATGTAGTGAGAAAAGGTGTCTTTGTAGAAGATGTGACCGAATTTTTCATCGAAGGCATCGTAGTGCTCATAGTCGACGGTGAGTAGCCCGTCCTTTACCCGAAACGTATCTGCATAATTGACGCCTGGTTCATAACCTCGGATTTTGACCGTCCAGCCATCCAGGTTTTTCCCGTTGAACAGGGGGATCCATTTTTCCTGCGGTGCTTTCTCTTCAGCAGAGAGAGTAGCAGGCAGGCAGAGCGTCAGGCAGAGAGACAGACCGGCAATGAGAGCAGATGCGGTTTTCACGGTTTCATTCCTTCAGGCAGTCGGGCGATGGAGTCGGGTTCAAAAGTCAGCAGGTCTCCCTTCGGGGGAGAGGCATTTATTATAGGTGATGATAAGGTAAATAGCACGTTTTGGCATTAAAGAATGCGTGATTTGGATTCGCAGTTTGCAAAGTGTTCAGCCAATAAAAAAACGCCCGTTAAATTAACGGGCGTTTCTTTAATTTACATCAGGCCGGAGGCCTGTGGCTGACCTGGCGGTCGGCCGGCTGATGAGAATCAGCCTTCTTTCTTAGCCTCTTCGCCACCTTCTGGTACTTCTGCACCAGCACCACCGGTGGTGGAACCAGCTTCAGGAGCTTCGCCTGCAGGTGCTTCGCCTGCGGGAGCTTCAGCAGCGGGCTCTTCAGCAGGTGCAGGAGCTTCGGTAGCAGGCTTGCCGCAACCAACGGCCCAGATTGACATGCTGATGGTGGCGGGCACGACGAACAGTCGGCTCAGTTTTGTGAAAGACATTGAGTTGTCCCTTCCGATTTCGTTGTTCAAAAAAAGTGAGTCACTTGCATTCTGTCAATGAAGACATTCTGTCTAGAAACATTAAAAAATGAGCACCCCCAGATTTCAAGCGCCATCGAGAAACTTTAGATCAGTTTTCAATTTGAATAGTGAGAAACTGAGGTTTTTCTCGCTCTGAGAAGCTGGCTTTACTGCAACCGGTTTGCTGGTTATAGCGAAATCGCGGGGCGTTGGCAGGGTTCAGGAGTGTGCTGAGAGGTGTTTGGTGGATTGCCAAATTAATACAAAAAGGTCAAGATTAATATCATTTAATCCATGAAAAACTGGCAAAAATGAGGGAGAAACTGTTTTTCGAATTCTCAAAATTTTTATAAGAAACTTTGATATAACAGTTTGCTAATTTGTTCCGGGTTTGTCACACTAATCTCAGTTCTGAGAATTTGATTCTTATTCAAGTAAGTGTCCAGTTTACTCAGGGCTAA
This sequence comes from Gimesia sp., assembly GCF_040219335.1. Classification (NCBI taxonomy): domain Bacteria; kingdom Pseudomonadati; phylum Planctomycetota; class Planctomycetia; order Planctomycetales; family Planctomycetaceae; genus Gimesia; species Gimesia sp. The sequence goes on from NZ_JAVJSQ010000015.1 coordinate 393,700, forward strand.
TATCCGTTCTTATTTTTGCGTCATAATACGCTGAGCGTATTTTTTTCAGTGCGTCACTATTTTACGAACGTGTTTTCTTGAAGTGGTGATCAATTACGAGTGACAATAAACTCCGTTTTATTGTCGAGAGACTTTTAAGTTAGAGGATGGGCTACATGGCCACTGGAACAATCAAAAAAATTACTGAAAAAGGTTTTGGCTTCATCAACGATGGTCAACAGGATATCTTTTTTCATCTCTCTTCACTGGACGGAATCACGTTCGATCAACTGGTAGAAGGCCAGACTGTTGAATTCGAAAGCGAAAAAAGCGATCGCGGTCTGCGAGCTGTTCGCGTAACAACATCTGAGTAATTCTACTATCAGTTCCACGCTTCCACAGAATTGCGTAGTGCTCCCAGTCCCTGAATCTCTACATCAACCTGGTCTCCAGGTTTGAGATAGACAGGTGGCTTGCGTGCCATGCCAACTCCTGGTGGCGTTCCGGTAAAGATAATATCGCCTGGTTCCAGTGTCATAAACTGAGACAGGAACTGCACAATTTCTTCGATTGTGAAGATAAACTTATCGGTACAGGAATTCTGCATCACCTCTCCATTCAACGTCAGTTTAATGGAGAGGTTGTTTGCATCCTCGATTTCATCCGAGGTGACCAGATAGGGACCGATCGGTGCAAAGGTGTCTGGTGTTTTACCTAACAGCCATTGTCCGCCCGGACGTCCGATCTGCCAGTCGCGTGCGGAGACATCGTGTCCGTTCATGTAGCCGGCGACGTATTCAAGTGCGTTGTCCAGGTTCGCATTGCGACATGTCTTTCCGATGACGACGACCAGTTCGGCTTCGTAGTCTACCTCTTTGGCCACTTCCGGAATACGAATCGGCTGATCGGGACCTGTGACGGAAGTCGTGAATTTACTGAAGCAAACCGGTTCATCGGGAAAGGCCATGCCTGTTTCCTCGGCGTGATCGCGATAGTTCAGGCCGATGCAGATGACTTTCCCCGGTTGTGGAATCGGAGCGCAGAGCCTACCGGTAATCTGTCGGTCGGCCTCCACCGCCTGTTTCGCAGCTTTACAGGCACGTTCGAGCCCATCTTCCAGACTGAGCACGCCCTTTAATGAGGGGGGCAGTGTGTCGTCGAATGCACGCACATCGTAGAAGGTCAACTGACCCTCCTGGTCGGTAACGGAAACAACGGTCGGACCCTGTTCTGTGTGTAAAGTGGCTAACTTCATACCCGAGTACTCCCTTCGACGACTGGTTGTAAAACATCAAAAGCTCTTGTTCAGCAGTCGGAAATCTTATGCTCTTGCGCTGATGAGATGTAGTGAACGTCAGCATCATCTCAAGCAGAAATGTGAAAGTATCCCCGCCGGGTCCGGGTTTTCCAGTTATGGGGTTTAAATATCCGATACGCATGATTTCCATCTCCAGCGGGGATTGCTATGCTGTGAGCAGTGGGTCTGTTCTGCAGAACGGATCAGATCTGACACGCGATTTTGAACTCTTCTTTATCTACAGCGACTGAATATTATGGCCAAAGCGACCTATAAAGATGCCGGCGTTGACCTGGATCTCTATCAGAAAGCCATGTCCTCGATTACTCCCCTTCTGGCAAAAACTCACGTCGCACAGAAATCCAGGGTGATGGAACTCCCCGGTGGTTTCGCGGGGCTCTTTCGTCTGAATAATCCTCAACCCGGTCCCGCTGGTCGGCAGTACGAAGATCCTGTCCTGGTCTCCGGGACCGATGGGGTAGGGACTAAGATCAAAGTTGCGATCCAGGCGGGAATCTACAATACGATCGGCATCGACCTGGTGGCGATGTGTGTTAATGACTGTCTCTGCCTGGGAGCCGAACCCCTGTTTTTCCTCGATTACATCGCGCTCGGAAAAGACGATCCCGAACGGCTGGTCGAATTGATGGAGGGGGTCACCAAGGGATGCGTGCTTTCCAAAGCGGCTCTGCTGGGGGGAGAAACCGCGATCATGCCTGACCTGTACGGTGATGGGGATTTCGATATGGCCGGATTCTGTGTAGGCGTTGTCGAACGCAACCAGGTGCTGGACGGTCAGGCGATTCAATCGGGCGATGTTGTTCTGGGTCTCGAATCGAGCGGCTTCCATTCCAATGGCTTTAGTCTGATCCGTAAGGTCGTATTCGAAATGGCGGGCCTGGATGTCAACGATCAGATTGAGGAGTTGAATCAACGGACGGTCGCCAGTATCCTGCTCGAGCCAACCCGGATCTACGCGGACGCCATTAACACCATCTTCCAGAGTTTTCCTGATAAGATTGTGATCAGCGGCCTGGCCCACATTACCGGGGGCGGACTGGTGGAAAACGTGGAACGAATTCTGCCTCAGAATCGTCGGATCGATCTCAAGCGTTCTGCCTGGGAAGTGCCGGCTGTCTTTGACTGGCTGCAGTCACTGGGGGATATTGACGAAGCCGAAATGTTCCGCGTCTTCAATATGGGAATCGGTCTGGTTGCCATCGTCCGGGCACAACATGCAGAGGCCGTGCAGGAAAAACTGCAGTCACTCCAGATTCCTTCGCACGTTCTGGGGAAAGTTACCCAGGGCGACAAAGAAGTAACTCTGAGCTGATTTTCAAGCTTCAACTTTCCTACCAGACCGCGATCGCTATGCGCGCGTTTCAGGGTACATCTGAGCGGTTACGATCGAGAGCCCCTGTCAGCAGGAGGGCTATGCCGCTTCTTTGGGGTGGTCGCATGTTTAATGGGGGAATCAGGACCCCGACCTTGCGTGTGTGACTCGAATTTTTTTAATGGCTCGCGCAATAGTTTGGTTTCTTTTGTAATTTCCGGAACGCCAGAGGTTCGAAAAGGGATATATGACCAGAGTGTCCAGAAATGGCACTGTGTTCTATGTCAGGGAGCCTCCGATCGCATGATCCGGTCAGTGCCGGTCTCTAGTCTGTTCGCGTTCCCGTCTCCAGGCGGTGTACTCCGCCGTCAGTTGATTGTCTATTGGGGACAATCTTTACTGAGTTCGCTGCACAGGGAAGGCACACATGGAACACCCGATTCCAACCGGTCAGGAACGCACATTTGCAGATCATGAGATTATCGTCAGCAAGACGGATCTCAAGGGACGCATTACTTACGCGAATCAGACCTTTATCGAGATCTCCGGTTACACCGAGGAAGAACTGCTGGGACAGCCTCACAATCTGATCCGTCATCCGGATATGCCGCGCTGTGTGTTCAAGCTGTTGTGGGATACGATTCAGGTGGGTGAGGAGATCTTTGCCTATGTCGTCAATCTTTGTAAGAACGGCGACCATTACTGGGTGCTGGCCCATGTTACTCCTACGTGGAATCTGTCCGGCCAGATCAGTGGCTATCACTCCAGTCGCCGTGTGCCCGAACGCAAGGCTTTGGATAAAGTGATTCCCCTCTACCAATCTTTGAAGCGGATTGAAGGCGCCAGCTCTGACTGGCGAACCGGGATGCAGAATGCAACCGTGGAACTGCTGTCTCAACTGGATGCAGTCGGGATGGAATACGATGAGTATGTCTTTGCCCTATAACTCTTAAGACAGAAGATTGAGACCCCGGAGGGACCCCATGCTGAATCTGGATGCAGCCGCGCAGTCGACTGGAGAAGAACGTTCCACGTCTCCTCTCACGCATGAGGAATATGCGGAACTGGAACATTATCGCCGCTGGGTCAAACAGCTGGCGGATGTCTGTGAATCTGCAGCGGCAGGGAATCTGGAGGTTCGCCTGCTGCATATCGATGCGGACGGTGATCTGGGGCGCGCGCTGGTTTCGGTCAACGGGCTGCTGGATTACACGGACGCGTTTGTACGCGAATCCAAGGCTTCATTGAACGCCGCTGCTCACGGAAAATTCTTCCGCAAGGTGTTGCTCAAAGGAATGCGGGGTACATTCCGTCATGCTTCTGAAGTGATTAACGAGGCGGGCGAAAAGATGAAGTACCAGGCAGAGGAACTGCAACAGTCTGAAACCAGACGTCTGGAGATGGCGGATGAATTCGAGCAGGAAGTACAGGGGATATCAACGATTGTTTCCGCAGCCGCTACACAGCTGCATGCCACGGTTCAGTCTTTGAAATCCGTGACCGAACGGGCGATTCTCGAAACGACTATGGCCGTCGAATCGATCGACCAGACCGCACAGAATGTCGACGTGGTGGCGGATTCGACGGTGCAGTTGAATCAGTCAATCCAGCAGATCGACGACCGGGTCAAACAGTCTACGGAGGTGGTGCAGCAGGCGGTCAATGAGAGCGAGCATGCCCGTGAGTTCATGTCTGGGCTGGTGGAAGCGACGAATGACATCGGTTCCTTTGCCAAGATGATTGCTGATATCGCGAAGCAGACGAATCTGCTGGCATTGAATGCGACAATCGAAGCGGCGCGTGCCGGCGAGGCGGGAGCGGGGTTTGCGGTAGTGGCTTCTGAAGTAAAAAACCTGGCACAGGATACCGCGCGGGCCACCAATCATATTACCGAGCACATTCGTCAGATCCAGGACGTGGTGCATGACGCGGTGACGAATATTGCGACCGTGAGCAGTACGATCCGTAAAGTAGACGAGATCAGCGAATCGATTTCGACGTCGATTTCCGAACAAAGCCAGGCGATTGCGACGATTCATCAAAACGTCAAAGACGCCGCTGGCAAAACGGTTTCGACATCGGAGACCGTCAAGCGTGTTTCCTCCACGGCTTCGGAGACCTTTCTCTCCACGAGTGACCTGGTCAATGCTGCCAACGATATTGCCCGACAGTCTGAGAGTCTGAATGCGGCCGTCAACCAGTTCCTGATGACGATCCGATCGAAATAAAAACGGCTCAGAGTTTGAGGTGGATCTGGTTCTTCTCCAGATGCCGGACAATCAGCCATGTGATCCAGAAGAAGAGCAGGAAACTGCCCCAGGCGTACCACCAGGGAGCGTCTTTTGTGGCGAAGGGCTTGATGGATTCCATGACCAGGTCGTGCAGGATGTAGGCGGCCAGTGCGTTGGTTCCCAGCGTGCGGAACAGGGGAATATTCAGGTTGCCTCGATCACAGGCGAGGTGAAACAACAGGTAGACGAACAGTGACAGTCCCGCTGAGAAGACGAGGTACGAAAGCGTTCCCGCCCGTTGGCTCATCATCCAGTAGTTCCATTTTCGCTGATCCTGCTCCGGCGGTTTGACAAACGGAGGTTCCGCCAGATAAGCGGAGAACGGCTCTCCCTCTTTGGCTTTGAATTGCGCTTCCGTAGGAATGACCGGATGGATGGCCAGTTTCAGATCCTGGTTGCCAGCCATGGATTGATCTATTGCGGGCACATCATAGAGACGGGTCCCACAGGAAATGATCCAGCCTGAAAGCATCAACGCACACGACCAGAACAGGATGGGCTTGATGCGGGGCAGTCCTTCTGCTTCCACGACCCAGTCGCAGGCGAGCGTGCCGATGATGGCGGGGATAGTCCAGGTCAGAAAGCCCAGCGGTCCGCCGTCGATGCCGTTGGGGGGCGAGTTGACCCAGGTGAAATAAAAGTAGTACGAGAGCACCACATGCGCGGCAGCGGAAAAGAGCATATAGGCGATGCGCACGGAGGCGCGGGCGCGGATCACGGGGGTGATCCAGAGCGAGGTGACGGCGATGTGCATCAGCGTCTGGAACCAGTTACGTTTGAGTGGATCGGCAATGGCGCCCCAGACGCCGATTGACTGCAGTTCGCTCCAGCTTTTCGCGACCGGTGAGACGCGGTAGATGATCAGCGAGACCAGCACCAGACCCAGCAGACGTCTGACTACCCGCAGGTAAGCCGAGACGGCCCCCTGGGTCTGTATCCGTCTGCCGAAGGTCAATCGATAGGCAAAGCCGACCGCGAACAGGAAGTGGGGCATGATCGTGTCGGCGTAGCTGCAATAGGTATTGTGATGCTTGAGCACGACCGGGCAGAGGATGAAGAAGCCCATGTAGTTCACAAGGAACATGCCCGCTACGGTGTAGCCCCGGAACTGGTCGAGGGAGACGATGCGTTTCCGGTTTTTGTCAGCGGTCGCAGCCGGGGCGGTGTCTGTCATGCTGTTTTATCAATTCGTCGAGATTAAGGAAAAAGCAAGTGTGCTAAGTATTAATCTCTACTAATATACGGTTTGCTGGACGAATTGAAACAGGATAGTTCTGAATTTGCTGAACCCTCAACAGATATTAATACCCAGCACTTCGGTGAGAAAGATCAACCAGATGACGAACCAGGCTACAAAATTCGCTCCCGCCTGAATGATGGCACTGACCAGGCCCAGGATCAGATCGGTAACTCGGTTCCCGATGAGATGCAGATGGAAGTTTCCGATCAATAACAGGACCGCCCCCACGAACATGATGACCCACGCCGGTCCGACCATCAAAAGGTCCATTCCATGTGGGGTGATGTTGAAAACCTGTTTGACGAGGTACGCCAGGAACATGATGAGAAATTCTCCGCCCCAGAAGATGGTGTAAGCCAGCAGATGGAACCGTTTAAAGCGGGATGCTTGAGATTGTTGCATCGGAGTGACCTCTCGTCTGAATGTGGAAATTGGAGGGACGGTGCGGCAGTAATACGATCGGCTCTCTGATTCAGGCGGGAGAAGCAGCGAAAGATCACGCGTGGATCTGATATTTTTTGAGAATGCAGTTCAACGCGTCTGTTTTTGTTCGCGGCGGAACTGGCCGGGGGTGGTGCCGGTCTGTTTTTTGAAGGCGACGTTCAGATATTCGGAGTGGCGAAAGCCGGTGCGGCTGGCGATTTCGATCAGCGGGAGTTCGGTTTCTTCGAGCAGCTGTTTCACGCGATCGAGGCGGATGCGCATGATCTCTTCGTGCGGTGAGCGGCCGATGACTTTCTGGAAGCGGCTTTCGAGAACCCGCCGGGAGAGGGGAACCGACTTTAAGACGTCCTGCACGTTGATGCCTTCGCAGGCCTGCTGGCGGATGAAGCGGACGGCGTCGGAGATCAGTTTGTCGTCGATGGCCTGAATATCGGTGGACTGACGCGTGGCAATTCCCAGAGGCTTGATGAGATGGGCGTCTGAGGAGACCGGTTCGCCGGCGATCATACGATCAAGCAGGGCGGCTGCTTCGTAGCCGGTGAGGCGCGTGTTGGGGATCACGCTGGAGAGGGGGGGCTCGGAGAGGTTACAGAGAATTTCGTCATTGTCCACGCCGATGATGGCGACTTCTTCGGGGACAGAGACGTTGATGGTACGGCAGACATCGAGCAGTTGTTGCGCTTTAATGTCGTAACAGGCCATGATGCCGACCGGCTTGGGGAGTTGCAGGATCCAGTCAGCCAGGCGTTGCTGTTCGGCTTCCCAGGGGGGCGCCTGTTTGCGACCGGCGGTCTGCGGATAGGAGTGACAGGTAAAGCCGGCGTCCTGGATGACGTTCTGGAAATGATCTTCCCGCCAGCGGGACCAGTTGAAGCGATGATCGCCACAGAAGGCGTAGTGCTCGAAGCCGCGTTCGATGAGGTGTTGCGCGGCCAGAGAGGCGATGGCGCGGTCATCGGTTTCTACCCAGGGGAGCGAGGGGGCCAGACGGGCGGCACTCACATCGACAGCCGGGACGCCGGAGTTCACGACGGCTTCGGCGGTCTTCGTGTTTTCAATTCGCGCGATGATGCCGTCGCCGTGCCAGCTGTTGAGCCAGTTGACGGGGACATTGCCTCGACCATGCTCGGGGAGGTAGATCGACCAGGAGTGGTGCTCGTGAATGTAAGCCATGATGCCGCGTAAGAGTCCGCGGGCATAGGAGTTGGATGATTCGATGAGCAGGGCGATTGAGGGGCGTGATTTCATAGAGCCGGTTTCGGGCGGAATTGAGGGCGACGTAAATGTAATATTCTTAAAGGGATTCCGTGACAGCTCGTCTGGCAAACGGTCTCAAACCCCTGATAGCATGGATGAGGGCAGCTTTGTTGTGCGGTGAAATATCTCAATTTATTATGCGCAAGTTTACATGGTACTCGTTCAGGGGGCATTTACAATAAAGAAAATGGGCCGGGTTCCCCTGATGAGGTAACCGGATCAAACAGAGAGTCTCTCCTGCAGCGTAGAAGGAATGCCATGAGTGAGAAACAGATGAATGTCGCGATTGTCGGTCTGGGATTTGGTGCTGAGTTCATTCCCATTTACCAGGCGCATCCGAATGCCAACATGTATGCGATCTGTCAGCGATCAGAAGATCATCTGAACGAGATCGGCGATACGTTCGGGATCGAGAAACGTTATACCTCTTACGATGAGCTGCTGGCGGATCCTGATGTGGATGCCGTCCATATTAACACGCCGATTCCCGATCATGCTCCGCAGTCGATTAAAGCGTTGAAGGCAGGGAAGCATGTGGCGTGTACGGTGCCGATGGCGACGACGGTGGCGGAGTGCGAAGAAATCGTCAAGACGGTCAAAGAGACCGGACTGAAATACATGATGATGGAGACGGTGGTTTACAGCCGCGAGTTTCTCTTCATCAAGGAGATGTATGACAAAGGGGAGCTGGGCAAGATTCAGTACATGCAGGCCAGTCACCCGCAGGACATGGAAGGCTGGCCCGAGTACTGGGAGCGGATGATCCCGATGCATTATGCAACGCACGTGGTGAGTCCGGTGCTGGGGATGGTCAACGGTCGGGCTGAGTATGTGAGCTGCTTTGGTTCCGGGACCGTGAACGACGACATCGCGGAAAAGTCGGGTAACAAATTCGCTGTGGAGACATGTCACATCAAGATCAAGGATTCCGATATCGCGGCTCACATCTGGCGGTTCCTGTTTGATACCGCGCGGCAGTACCGGGAATCGGTAGACGTGTATGGCACGAAAAAATCATTTGAGTGGCCTTTGATCGAAGGGGAGAACCCGGTGCTGCACACTGCGAAGAAGCCGGAACCCGAAATTCCCGAGCGTGTGGAAGTGCCCGATTACGCACATCTGCTGCCGCCTGAAATTCAGAAATTCACCCGGGCGATTCACGACGCGGATCATCTCTCGTTCCTGCAGGGGGCCGGGCACGGCGGTTCGCATCCGCATCTGGTGAATGCGTTCCTGAAGTCACTGGTGGAAGACAGTGATCCCTGGCCGAACGCCCCGCTGTCTGCGAACTGGACCAGTGTGGGCATCCTGGCGCATGAGTCTGCCGTGGCAGGGGGCGAAATTCGCAAGCTGCCCGAGTTCACACTGGAATAACTGGCGTACGTCACTGTTAGCATTTGATATATCGACATCATTCACATAGATATTCGAGGGGACCGTTATGGCTCGTTACTCCCTGTTCCTGTTATCGCTGATTCTGGCGGCACCGCTGGCTGCTGCAGAGGAGTTCACGCTCCACCAGTTTGACCGTCTGCAACTGGGTGATAAGTTCTATGCAGAAGGGGCGACCTTCGGCGATCTGAACCGGGACGGTCACCAGGATCTGATTTCCGGACCGTACTGGTACGCGGGGCCAGACTTCAAAACGAAGCACGAGTACTATCCGGTCAAGGAATGGAGCATCAACGGCTATTCCGACAACTTCTTTGCGTTTGTGAATGATGTCAACAAGGATGAGTGGCCCGACATCGTGATCATCGGGTTCCCCGGTAAGGAAGCTTACTGGTATGCGAATCCGCAGAAACAGTCGGGGCACTGGAAGCGGTACCTGGCGCATCCGGTGGTCGATAACGAGTCGCCCACCTATACCGACCTGACGGGAGATGGAGAGCCAGAGCTGGTATTCCACACGGGGGGACAGCTTGGCTATGCGGGGCCGGGGAAAGATCCGACGAAGCCCTGGAGCTTTCATGCGGTCTCGCCCAATCTGAAGTACGGTCGCTTTACGCACGGGCTGGGTGTGGGCGATGTGAATGGTGACGGAAAGCAGGACATCCTCGAGAAGAACGGCTGGTGGGAACAGCCGGCTGATCTGCAGAAAGCCGGTTTCTGGACACGGCACCCATTTAAGTTTACTGGTGCGGGCGGTTCTCAGATGTATGCCTACGACGTGGATGGCGACGGGGACCAGGATGTAATCACCAGTAAGGCGGCCCACGCGTATGGTCTCTCCTGGTTTGAGAACGTCAAGAAAGATGGCGAGATTACGTTCGTCGAGCATCCGATCATGGGGAGCAAGCCGGAAGAGAACAAGTATGGCGTAGTCTTCTCACAGCTGCACGCCGTCGATCTGGTGGATATGGATGGCGACGGCATCAAGGATATTGTAACCGGGAAACGATTCTGGGCGCATCAGGGGCATGATCCGGGGGCGAAAGAACCACCGGTCAATTACTGGTTCAAAATTGTGCGGACGCCAAACGGTGTGGATTTTCTGCCTTACCAGATCAATGACAAGTCGGGAGTGGGAACCCAGGTGGTCGCCGGCGATGTGACGGGGAACAAGCTCCCGGATCTGGTGGTGGGGAATAAGTCGGGTACGTATCTGCTGAAGCATAAAAAAGTGAAAGTAGACGAGGCAACCTGGAAAAAAGCACAGCCGAAAAAGTATGTGCCCAAGAAAGTCTCGGTGAAGAATGAACTCAAGCCGGGCGAGCATTTCGCTACGAACGCAGACGGGCGACGGTTGAATCTCGATTTTGAGACCGGTGATCTGAAAGACTGGGTTGCGGAGGGAGAGGCATTCCGTTCGCAGCCGGTCAAAGGTGATACGGTCAAAGCCCGCCGTCGAGATATGGTGAGCAATCACCAGGGGCAGTACTGGGTGGGTACCTATGAGGTGCTGGAAGATGTGCCCGTGGGGACGCTGTCTTCGGCTTCGATTAAAGTGACACATCCTTATGCCACGTTTTATGTCGGAGGCGGGAGTCACGATTCGACGCGGGTCGAAATTGTAGACCGGACGACAAACAAGGTGATCGCGAAAGCCAGTGGTCGCAACAATGAGCGTATGCACCAGGAGTTGGTGGATCTGACGAAATACCAGGGGAAAGAGATCTTCATTCGACTGGTGGACCAGCATAAGGGCGGTTGGGGGCATATCAACTTCGATCATTTCCGCTTCCACGACAAAAAGCCCGCACAACTGGAAGTGGCGGACAGTGGAGCCCCCGCGCAGGAGCATACACAAAAGTATGACGGTCTGCCTGGTAAGAAGGCGGCGGAAGTGATGTCGGTACCGGACGGGTTTTCGGTCTCGCTGGTTGCTGCCGAACCCGATGTGCAGCAGCCGATCGCGATGACGATTGACGATCGCGGGCGTTTGTGGGTCGCGGAATCGTATGCCTATCCCAGCAAGCAGCCGGAAGGAAAAGGGAAAGATCGAATTCTGATTTTCGAAGACAAAGATGCCGACGGCAAATTTGAGACGCGAAAGATCTTTCAGGAGAAGCTGAACCTGGTGAGCGGTCTGGAAGTCGGCTTTGGCGGCGTGTGGGTGGGGCAGGCGCCCTACCTGCTGTTCATTCCCGATAAGGATGGCGACGATAAGCCAGACGGAGAACCAGAGATTCTGCTGGACGGCTGGCATTACGAGGATACACACGAAACGTTGAACTCGTTCATCTGGGGGCCGGACGGCTGGCTCTACGGCTGCCATGGTGTGTTTACGCATTCCCGGGTGGGAAAGCCGGGCACGCCCAATGATCAGCGAAAGCCGATCAATGCCGGGATCTGGCGGTATCATCCGACGCGGCACGAATTCGAAGTCTTTGCGCACGGGACGAGTAACCCGTGGGGTGTGGACTTCAACGATCAGGGGCAGTGCTTTCTGACCTGCTGTGTGATTCCGCACCTGTTTCATATCGTGCAGAACGCGCGTTATCGCAGACAGGCAGGGCAGCATTTCAATCCTTACACTTACGACGACATTAAAACGATTGCGAAACACCGGCACTGGACCGGCGGACAATGGAACCAGTCGGACCGGGTCGCTTCCGACCGGGTAGGCGGGGGACACGCGCATGCCGGGGCGATGATCTACCTGGGAGGCAGCTGGCCGAAGAAGTATCGCAATCAGTTGTTCATGAACAACATTCATGGTGCCCGTTTAAATCAGGATCAGCTGGCCCGCGAAGGGTCGGGGTATATTGGCGATTTTGCTCCCGATTTCCTGTATGCGAACGATCGTTCCTCACAGATTCTGTATCTGCGGTACGGTCCGGACGGGCAGGTCTATTTCATTGACTGGTACGACACGAACCAGTGCCATCATCGTGAATTTCAGAAGCACGACCGTTCGAACGGGCGTATTTTCCGCGTGGCTTATAACAATGCGAAGCCGGTCAAAGTTGATCTGCAAAAACTGACGAGTGCCGAGCTGGTCAAGCTGCAATTGCACGAGAACGACTGGTACGTGCGGCAGTCCCGACGTGTTCTGCAGGAGCGGGGAGCCGACCCGGAAGTGCACGCACAACTGGCGGAGATTGCCTTCGGTAATGACGACGTGACACGTCGCCTGCGTGGGTTGTGGGCTCTGCATGTGACGGGGGGACTTTCGGAAGCGAAAGTGATGCAAGCTTTACAAGACCCGAGCGAATTTATGCGGGGCTGGGCGATTCAGCTGGCGCTGGAAACGGGCGTGCCGTCAAAGCAGTTGTTGAAAACAATGGAAACACTGGCGAAGCAGGATCCTTCACCGGTGGTGCGTCTCTACCTGGGTTCGGCGGCCAACCGGCTGCCACTGGATCAGCGGGCGGGAATTCTCAAAGGTCTGGTGAGTCACGCGGAAGATCAGCACGATCATAATCTGCCGTTGCTCTACTGGTATGCCCTGGAGCCGCTGGCACCGCATGACATGCAGCAGGCCTATGCCCTGGCGAAAGATGCGAAGATACCGCTGATCGAGTCGTACACGTTGCGGCGGATTGCGGATATCGGAACGGAAGAGGCGGTCGCTTTTCTGGTGGAACAGCTGGGAGAAGCGCAGACTGCGGATGAGCAGAAAGTGTTTCTGGATTCGATTAACAGCGCATTGCGGGGACGACGCCAGTTTCCGATGCCGGCGCCATGGAAGAGAGTGGGTAAACGGCTGATGGCGAGTCAGGATCCGGTGGTGAAGTCACGTTCGCTGTCGCTGGCGGTGACCTTTGGTGACCCGGCGGCGATGCAGGAGTTACGGGAAATCGTCGCAGACCAGAAGAACGATCTGGCGGGACGGAAGTCAGCCCTGGATAGTCTGCTGGGAGTCCGCGATCCGCAACTGGTGCCGATTCTGATTCCATTGCTGGACCAGAAGGGAATCCGCCGCGAAGCGCTGCGGGGGCTGGCCGGTTACCCCGATGCGGCGATCGCGACGGCGATACTGGAGCGGTATCCGCAGTACGATTTGAATGAAAAGCGGGACGCGTTGAATACACTGGCAAGTCGTTTGAATTTCGCGGAGCAGCTGGTGACTGCGGTCGAAGCGGGCGAAGTGCCTTCCAAAGATCTGTCTGCGGAAATCATTCGTCAGCTGGGGAATCTCAAAGATAAAGAACTGAATGCCAGGATCGGTAAGGTATGGGGCGTTGTCCGCGAATCGGCAGCGGATAAGAAGAAGCTGATCGCCAGCTATAAGAATATGATCGAGCGACCGCATCCGACGCCGGACATAAACCTGGGACGGGCGATTTTTGCGAAGACCTGCCAACAGTGCCATAAGCTGTTTGGAACAGGGGCCAGCATTGGTCCGGAACTGACCGGTTCAAACCGGGCCAACCTCGATTATCTGCTGTCGAACGTGGTCGATCCGAGTGCCGTGATGGCAAAGGATTATCAGCCGGCCGTGATTATCACGGAATCAGGGCGGATTATTACCGGGATCATCAAGAAGGAAGATAAGAACGCGGTGACGGTCGCGACGGCGAACGAGACGGTGATCATCCCCCGTGACGAAATCGACGAAATGAGCCTGAGTGACAAGTCGATGATGCCCGATAATCTGTGGAAACAGCTGAGCCGGGTGGAGGTGCGTTCGCTGGTCAAATATCTGGCGAGCCCCGGACAGGTGCCGATGAAGGCGACGCCGGAGAATCTGAAGCAGTTCTTTAACGGTCAGGATCTGACCGGCTGGACGGGCGACAGTCAGCTCTGGTTCGTGGAAAACGGTGAGATTGTAGGCCGTTCGCCGGGGATCAAGCGGAATGAGTTCCTGGTGAGTGACATGCTGGTCGGTGATTTCGAACTGAAGGTCAAAGTGAGGCTGACCCCGAATGCAGGGAACAGCGGGATTCAGTTCCGCAGCAGTCTGCAGCCGGGAGGCCATGTCAAAGGGTACCAGGCCGACGTTGGTGCTGGCTGGTGGGGCAAGCTGTATGAAGAACATGGCCGGGGCCTGCTGTTTAAGGAATCCGGCGAGCAGCATGTCCGTGAAGGGGAGTGGAATGAATACCGGGTGGTTGCTGTCGGTCCGCGGATTCGGACTTACATCAACGGTAAATTGTGCACGGATCTGAATGACCCCCAGGGAGCCAAGTCCGGCATTCTGGCGTTCCAGATTCATTCCGGTGGGCCGATGGAGGTCCGCTTTAAGGATCTGGAATTGCGACTGGATCCTCCCCGGGATTAAAGAAAGCTTGACGACAGGCTGGTCGCTCAGCGAGTGGTCCAGCCTGTGTGTTCACTCAAAAAAGCCGCACTCCCGCAGGTAAACCACACTCTGCTTGACGCGGTTGTGGTGTTCTTCCAGCGTCAGCTCCGGTTCCCCTGCGATGCCTTCGATTTCCAGACTGTAGGGGCCATTGAAGTTGTTGTCTTCGAGGATGTAGCGGATCTTCAAGAAGTCGACGCCTCCCGCTTCGCCCAGAGCGGTAAAATTCCAGTCCTTGAATTTGCAGTAGGAATCCTTGAGGTGCACGTGTTTGACCCAGGTGACGACCTCGTGCAGGGACTCCAGGACATTCGCGTGCTCGTTGTAGTAATTGATGTTGCCGGTGTCGAAGTTGAGTCGCAGGTTAGGGTGATCCAGATCCTGCATGGTGCGGAGCATCCCGGCTGCGTTGACGCAGATGCCGGGGTGCGTTTCAAAGCAGTAGGTGATGCCCTGTGCTCCCGCGTAATCGCCGATCTCGCGGAGATGCTGGTAGAGGGTGTCGCGATCCGATTCCTGTTCGATTTCTCCCGCGCCGCCTACGACGAGTCGGACGCCCAGCTGATGAGCGAGGTCGAGCTTTCGTTTCGTCTTCGTGACGACTTCCGGATCGAGGGGATTGCCGGTGGTGATGTTGCAGCTCGAGAGTTTGACATGGTGTTGTTTCAACAGATCTTTGACGTGCGCGATCTCCTCAGCGGTGGAGGCTTCCGTGAGCAGCGGCGTCTCTTTGAAAAACGAGGGGACGCCGTGGTTTTTGATGTTGAGTTCGAGGTGATCGATTCCGGCATCGCGGATGTGTTCGATCGCGGCGACGGGACCAAAGCGACCATAGGAGTTGGTCAGGCAGGAAACGAGGGCGGCCATGCATTCGACTTTCTATATCAGTGATCAGCGAACCGTTATTGCAGTACTGCTTTCAGCATGTTACTTTGACTTCAGATGAAATTCAAAGCTACTAGCCTAAAGTCCTGGAGCGGAGCTCGCTTGGCACAGGCACGGATGGAGTTCTCGGATGTCTGAGGTTCAGGAATTACTCAATACCGCGTTGACGCATCACAATGCAGGGCAACTGGATCAGGCAGAAGCTGTCTACCAGCAGTTGCTGGAACAGGATCCCCGTCACTGGGAGCCCCGCTACTACCTGGGAACACTGCAACTGCAGCGGGGGCAACTCGATCTGAGTATTCAGAGCTTCCTGAAGGTGATTCAGCTCAATCCGGAACTCCCGGACGCCCATAATAACCTGGGTGTGGCCTATCATGCGATGGGTAAATGGCAGGAGGCCGGTCAGTCTTTTGAACACGCACTGCGTCTGAATCCCCATTATGAACGGGCCTATTATAACCTGGGCAGCCTGTTTGAGAGCCGCGGGCTGTTGGACGAGGCGGCTAAATGTTTCCGGAAATCATACGAAAACAGCGGTAGCCCCGAGACCTATGAGAAACTGGCCGACCTGTTAAAAGTGGCACGCCGTTTTGCGGAAGCGGAAGTGATCTACCGGGAACTGTTAGAGCAGACACCCGGGGATTTCAATCGCTCCATGAAGCTGGCCTATGTGCTGGTGCTGCAGCGTCATTACCCCGAGGCGGTGGAACTCTATGAGGCGATGCTGGAGTCTCACCCCGGTCATTACCAGATTCTGGTGAGCCTGAGTTACGTGCTGGAATGCATGGGGAATATCTCGGCGGCGATCCAGACTGCGGAGCGTTCCATTGAGGCGGCCTCCGATCAGCCCGAGGGATATAACAACCTGGGGAACGCGTTGCGGCTGGCGCATCGCTTCGATGAATCCTGTGTGAACTTTGAGAAAGCATTAGAACTGCAGCCTCATTTTCCGATTGCGGAATTCAATCTGGCGACCACCCGCATGCTGACAGGCGATTTGCAGGCTGGCTGGGAGGGGTATGAACGTCGGTCCGAGATCGATGCATCAACGCGAATGAGTTATCCTGGACCCGCTTGGCAGGGAGAACCGCTGGAAGGGAAATCGATCTGCCTGTGGTGCGAACAGGGCTTCGGCGACACTTTGATGTTTATTCGTTTTGCCAGCGAATTAAAACGTCGCGGGGCAGGACGGGTACTGGTACTCATTCAGCCGGAACTGGCTGGTCTGTTAAAGAGCGTTGAGGAGATTGATGAACTGCTGGTTCCCGGAGATCCGGTTGTCGAATGTGACTATCAGTGCTCCCTGTTGAGTGTGCCTCGTTTTCTGGAAACCAGCCTGGAGACGATTCCCGGCGAGGTGCCTCTCTTTCAACCTGCCGCGGATCGGACGGCACACTGGGGCGAAGTGCTCTCAGCGTTGGAAGGCAAAAAAGTGGGTTTGAACTGGAGCGGGAATCTGCAGTTTCCCCGGGATGAATTCCGCTCGATTCCACTGGAGCAGCTCTCGCCTCTGCTGGATGTGACTGGCGTACAGTTTGTGAGCGTGCAGCAGGTGAATGGCTTAGACCAGCTGGCGTCATTTGAAGCGGCCGGAAAACTCTGGCAACCAGGTCCGGAGTACCAGGCGGAGGTTGGCGATTTCACTGAAGCGGCTGCTTTGATGAAAAATCTGGATCTGATGATTACCACCGATACGGCCTGTGCCCATCTGGCGGGAGGTCTGGGTGTACCGGTCTGGATTCTGGTCTCGCGTCTTCCTGAGTGGCGCTGGTTGCTGGATCGGAGTGACAGTCCCTGGTATCCGACGGCGCGTCTCTTTCGGCAGGCGGAACTGGGCGAATGGGGGCCCGTGGTTGAGGACGTGAAAGCGGTACTTGGACAAAAGTCCAGTCAAGAGGCTTCCTGATTTCCAGTGAAAATGCAAAATGAGTGATCCGCCTCATCTCGTCTGGGATGAACGTTTTCTCACGTCGTAACCTCATATGCGACTGGCGTCTTTGCCGATTAGAGAAGCAGGCGTCTCAAGTCCGGTTATGCGGCCTGGACCCGATTGCAGGGAAAACAGAGGCTTTCGGGCTGTGTTGTTCTGCTGGAACAATTTGACCAGAAATTCTTTGCAGGCTAGATTTCTGGTATCTCTCTCCCTGAAACCCCGTCAGGCATGTTTCAACGAATGCAATTCTCCCGACATGACTGAAATCAATTCAAAATATTCCGGGCCGTACAGCTCTGGAGTCCTTTCTGATACGTTTAGCGATGAGTAAATCAATGCGAGATATGATCAAGGTGCCTGCGAGAGAACCTGTCTCATCCCCTCAGATCGAGGATGCGATCCGTGAACTCAGTCCGGACAAGCGAACGGCGTTTCTGCAGGAGACTCAGAAGTTTCCCTGTCTGCGACGGATTCCCGAGTTGAACAAGCTGGCGGATTCGATTGTCGCCAGCTGGAACCTGGAACCGTTTTCCTTGAGCAGTCGCCGATGGCATCGGATTCCCTGCGAGCGTCAGATCGGTCTGGCCTTCTTCGACCCGAAGACCAAATCGCTGAGTTCGGAACTGACCATCGTCGAGTGCCGGAATCTCTCGATCGAAGGCATCTCCTTCTTTCACGATATGCCGATTCTGTCACGCGAGGTCGCGATCACATTCGACGTGGAACAGACAGAGCGGGAGTTTATCGTGGTCAGTCTGGCCTGGAGTCGATTTTCTAAAGCGCATCTGTTCCAGAGTGGTGGGCGATTTCTGTACCAGATCGGCATGGATGCGAGTCTGTCTGAGACAGGCTGAGCTTCAATTCCACTGCGCCAGTTCGGCATGCACTTTCTGCAGTATGAGCTGGAGGTCATCCTGTTCGGATTCGGGACAGCTTTTGAGGCAGTTTTCCAGTAGTTCGACGGAGAGGCCGAGTTTCTGCGTTTTGAAACTGAGTGCAGCCAGCTCCTTCTTATGTGTACTGGAGAGTGGGTGCAAGGCACACAGTCGTCGCTGCACATTCCAGGCACGTGCGAAATCCTGACGCTCTTCATGAATGCGTTTCAGGTTCATCAGCATACGAATGATGATTTCCCGATGGGTAGCCGGCTGTAACAGGCGTTTTAAAACACTCCGGGGGAATTCTCCGAGTTCGCCCAGTCGGTTCAGACATTCTTCCTCGCTGTAGATCGTCCCTTTCGAGTAGGGATCGATAAACAGGGGGCCATCCTGTGCATCGTAGCGAACCAGGAACTGCAGCGGGGCGGCGACACCGTGAATGTCGATGCCCAGTTCTTTGCCGACTGCCATGTAAATCAGGGAGAGCGAAATCGGCAGTCCCTGGCGGCTTTCGATGACGTGATTCAGGTAGCTGCCTTCCGCCTGATGATAGCAGATGGTATCTCCCCCCAGTCCGTGCTGACCGGCTAGGCACTGGACAAGGCATTGCACCAGTGCGCGGTCATCTTCCGCGAGGGCGACGCGGCCCGAAAGTTCGCAGGCGCGCTGGCGGACCCAGATCAGAACGTGTTCAAAGACGAGGTCTGGTTGATCATCGCGGGCCAGCTCGAGTGCGGCTTTAGTGAGATCAATCTGCTTGTCGTGGTGCAGGAGCCGGGAAAATTCGGGATCCTGTTTGAACTGAAATATTTGCTTAAGGTCCATCAGAGACGAACTTTGTCAGGAGGAACGGGCAGGATTCGGGAAAGAGTCAGTTGCAGACGGGGAGGACATCTGCCGTGGAACTTATTTTTAACCGATGATCGCGGCTTCGATCAATGCCACTTTTTTGCTTCAGCGAAAAACGGGGATGGTTTGTAAAAAAGACAAGCTCCCGGGGACGGAGTCGGTCTCCCGGGCTGATCAGTCAAAATAACAGACATACAGCGTCCTGCTTTGATTGACGCTCGCGGGGCGAGTCGACACAATGAGCAGGACCCTGTAACTGATTCCCTGATTTGTGAGAAAAGTCTGAGATACAATGCAATTTTTGCCTGTGGAAGAGCAACTGGCTATTATCGGCCGTGGTGTGGAGAAGATCGTTCCCGAACAGGAACTGGCAGAAAAACTGAAATGGAGCCGCGAGACCGGCACGCCTTTACGGATTAAATACGGAATCGATCCGACAGGGATTGACCTCCATTTAGGTCACACGGTGCCGATGCGGAAGATGCGTCAGTTTCAGGAGTTGGGACACCAGGCGGTGATCATCATCGGAAATTACACGGCGCTGGTAGGGGATCCCTCCGGGCGTGATGAAACCCGGGCCCGTCTGACAGCCGAGCAGGTCGAAACGAACGCCACTGATTACTTGAACCAGGTGGGGAAGGTGATCGACCTGGACAATGCCGAAGTCGTCCGGAACGGGGACTGGTTCAGCAAGATGAACTTCGCGGACATCTTGGAACTGTGCAGCAAAGTGACAGTGGCCCAGTTGCTGACGCGCGACGACTTTTCGAAGCGTTATAAGGAAGAGGCGGCGATTTATCTGCACGAGTGCCTGTATCCGATTATGCAGGCCTGGGATTCAGTCGAGATTAAAGCAGACGTCGAGTTGGGAGGAACGGAGCAGCTGTATTCGTTCATGCTGGCGCGGGACCTGCAGAAAGACCAGGGACTCCGACAACAGGTCAGCGTGATGTCGCCGATTCTGGTGGGCACCGATGGCGTGCGTCGAATGGGGAAAAGCCTGGGGAACTACATCGGGATCAGCGAAGCCCCGTATGAGATGATGAAAAAATTCATGCAGCTCTCAGACGACAGCATGCAGATGTTCTTTGAGCTGCTGACAGATTTCCCGCTGGATGAAGTAAAGACGATTCTGGAGGGGCATCCCAAGGAAGCCAAGGTCAAGCTGGCTAAAACCATTATCACCGAATACCACGACGCGGCTGCAGCAGATGATGCCGCCGAACGCTGGCAGCGGGAGATTGGCTCTGGCGGAATGCCTTCCGATATTCCCGTAGTACAGATTTCGAAATCCGATCTGAACGAGGACGGAACTCTGGCGGCAGCGAACCTGCTGAAGGTGACCGGCCTGTGTGGTTCAACCAGCGATGCTCGACGTTCGATCCAGCAGGGAGGTGCCAAAATGGGGGCCGAGAAGGACCGGATTGAATCACATGATCAGGCGATTCCCGTGGAGTCGGGTCTGCTGTTATGGGTGGGCAAGAAACGATTCTGCCAGGTGGATCTGGTCGATTAAGTCAAGGCACTTTGTATTCTCTGTGCGTTTCTATTTGCAATCAGGGGAAATGATTCCGCGCGGATTGCATTCATGAGGAATACTTCGTAAAACGTGGTATTAACGATCGCGCAGTAGAATCGTGCTTCACCGTAGCGGGTGAAGTATTACATATTTCAAAAGAAACACAGAAAGCAACAGTTATGGCAACAGGATTTGGAATTGTCGGCTGTGGCATGATTTCGAATTTTCATGCAAAGGCGCTCGAAGAGATTCGGGGTGCCAAGCTGGTCGCCTGTTATGATCAGTTTCCAGCATCAGCTGACAAGTTTGCAGAAGCGAATGGTTGCACAGCCTATCATGAGCTGGATGAGATGCTGGCCGATCCGGAAGTGGACGTCGTCACCATCTGCACCCCCAGTGGAGCCCACATGGATCCGGCGGTCGCTGCGGCAAATGCCGGCAAGCACGTCGTTGTGGAAAAGCCGCTGGAAATCACTCTGAAACGGTGTGATGCGATCATCGACGCCTGTAAGAAAAACAAAGTTCAACTGGCGACGATCATGCCGTCCCGCTTTGGCGCTGCCAATGTGGAATTGAAGAAGGCCATCGAAAAAGGCCGCTTCGGCAAGCTGACCCTGGGCGATACCTACGTCAAATGGTGGCGGACACAGGAATATTATGACAGCGGCGGATGGCGCGGTACCTGGAAACTGGACGGCGGCGGCGCTTACATGAATCAGGCGATTCATAACGTCGACCTGTTGTTCTGGTTCATGGGTGAAGTAGCAGATGTGAACGGGATGACCGGCACCCTGGCTCACGAGCGGATCGAAGTTGAAGATACCGGCGTGGCTACCATTCGCTTCAAGAATGGTGCCCTGGGTGTGATCGAAGCGACCACCAGTGTTTATCCCGGTCTGCTCAAGAAGACGGAAATCTCGGGTACCGAGGGAACCGTGATCATTGAGCAGGACGACGTACTGCACTGGGAGTTCTCCAAAGAACAGGCCCGTGATGCGAAGATCCGTGAGGAGCTGGGTAAGTCGACCGGTAACACCGGCGGTGCCAGCGATCCTTCGGCGATCTCTTACGCCGGGCATATGGAACAGTTGAAAGACTTCATCAAGTCAATCAAGACCGGCAAAAAGCCACTGGTAGACGGTAACGATGGTCGTAAGAGTGTCGAAATCATTCTGGCGATCTATCAGTCTTCCTGGACCGGCAAACAGGTTTCACTGCCTCTGAAGCGGGATCCCCGGATTCCGAAGAACAAGTAAATCTGGAACGGATGCCAATTAAAGCAGGACGGGTTAAGGAGAGCCCGTCCTGCTTTTTTTACGGACTGTGTGTGATTCAGTCAGCAGCGGTCTCAGCTGTCTGTTGGCGGTAGATGCGGATGAGCATCATGAAGCAGAGGAAGTCGTAGACGGTGTGTGTGGTGATCGGGATCAGCAGGTTCTGAGGCGTGAAGAGGATCAGCAGCAGGCTGAGGTAGACGCCCATCAGCGATGCGACGATGACATAGACGCGGGTGACCGAGTGTAGAATGCCGAAAAGCAGATTGGTGAAGATGATGGCATAGATCACACCAAACTGGTTGGACCAGGATTGCAGAACCCCGCGAAAGAGCAGTTCTTCTCCCAGGCCGATGAAGATGCAGAGGATGAACACTTCCAGCACAGACGCCTTGTCAATGCGGGGGCCGATTTCGTCGAGCAGAAACTGATTGATCTTATGAAATGCCTGGAAGGGGAGTTTCATCGTGAGCAGAAAGAATCCGAACATAGGCAGCGCAGCGAGCGTGCCGATGATGAGTGCCGACCAGCTCCAGTTCAGATTCGCCAGCGGGTTGATATCCAGAGCCCAGCCAAATCCGAAAGCAGCGAGGATGATGCCGATGGAGAACAGGGAGCCGCCCAGAATTAAAAGTTGCTGATCCTGGGGTGGATTGTCATCCAGTTCTTGTTCGTCGTCCGGGTTCGACATCGGGCAGGGGTTCACTCTCTAAGTTCAAGGATAATGGGATTATAGCGGTGCCGGGGGGGAATCCAACTCCCGAAATGCTATCCAGGATTGCCAGGTTTTCCTGTTTTAAAGGCGATGTATTAGTTTCAAAACTGCATCTTGCAGAAACTCACCATCTCGAATACATTTTCCCAATCTTAACAGGATGTTATGTGAATCACAGGCGTCTCGTCGGTTGATCGATGAGATTGTCGACTGTTTCTTATCCACTCAGTTCTTCTTTTTCCATGAAGCGGTAGTGCAAGGATGCTGCACCGTTTACGTCAATGGCTCTGTCCTGATTTGGCGATCGATCTGGGAACGGCGAATACACTCGTTGCGATCCAGGGCGAGGGGATTGCGCTGGACGAACCCTCGGTAGTGGCGTTGCATAAAGGCAGCCGCAAGATTCTGGGCAAAGGAACCGCAGTCGGAAAGCTGGCCAAGCAGATGCTGGGGCGCACGCCGGACAGCATCATCGCGGTACGACCTCTGAAGGACGGTGTGATCACCGACTTCGAACTCTGCGAGTCGATGTTGCGGTATTTCATACTCAAGGCCCGTCATCATTCGCGTGGTTTGCGACCGCGGGTTGTGATTGCAGTGCCGGGCAGTATCACGCCGGTCGAAAGGCGCGCCGTGTTCAACAGTGCCGAACGAGCAGGCGCCGGCCGGGTCTATCTGATTGAAGAATCCAAGGCGGCGGGCATTGGTGCCGGGCTGCCGATCTCTGAACCGATGGCGAGCATGGTTTGTGACATTGGTGGCGGGACGAGTGAAGTTGCCATCATGAGTCTGGGCGATACGGTAGTCAGCAATTCGGTGCGGATTGGCGGCGACAAGTGCGATGAAGCGATCGTGGAATACATGAAGCAGCATTTCTCGTTGCGGATTGGAGTGCAGACCGCAGAGGATCTGAAGCTGGAACTGGGCAGTGCTTATCCGTTGGAGCAGGAATTGACGGGTGAGGTTAAGGGCCTGGATACGATCAGCAGTATTCCGCGGAAAGCGATTGTGACCAGTGAAGAATTACGCGATGCGTTGCATGGTCCGCTGGAGTCGATTCTGAACTGTTGTAAACAGACCATCGAACAGTGCAAGCCAGAACTGGTGGCGGATCTCGCGGATAACGGCATGGTCCTCACGGGCGGTGGTGCTCTGCTGCGGGGACTGGAATATTACATGAGCGAACAGCTGGGGATTCCGGTGCGGGTGGATGAGGATCCACTGCGGACCGTGGCCCGCGGAACGGCGATCTGCCTGGAACATCTGAGCCAGTGGCGGCATGCCTTTGATAATGGCGAAGGTGACTTTTAAAAGGACGGGCCCGGATCGATGAAACGCGAATCCCGATCAGCAGAGATCAAGCTGGTACTCCTGGCGGTGACCATCGGGGTTGGTCTGTACGTTGTTCCGCAGGAGTACTCCAGCCGTCTGTCGAACCTGGTGCGGGATGCGGTGCGTCCCGGATTGTCGCTGGTACAGACTTTGAAAAAACGGGATGTCCCGGAAGTCAAAACGAATGTACCTGATGGTCGAGTGGAACAACTGGAACGCGAACTCGCGGCAGTGGAAGAAGAGAACCGTCGACTCGCGCTGGAACGGCTGCGGCTGGCTGAGGAACTGGCTCAACTCAGGCGTACGGGGGCTCCCGATTACGACACCCATCAGAGTGACCGTTTGCTGGTTCCCGATCTGATTGAGGCCAACGTTCTGGGAGAAGCATCGATTGCACTCCTGAGAGAAGGACGGTTGTTGAATCAGGGCGGTGCGCAGGGCGTATTTGAATCTTCGTTTGTGCTGCAGTCGGATCTGCCTGTGATCGATCAGGGAACGGCGCAGGGTGTGAAAGCAGGCTACTCGCTTTATGCGGGACAGGCGGTGATTGGCAAGATCAGCGAAGTCGGCAAGTGGACGAGTACGCTGATTCCGATTACATCGGTGAACTATCGTGGCTCAGCCCGGATTGCCCGTAAGACCGAACAGGGGCTGCAACTGGGGACAGATGGGATCCTGGTGGGACGCGGTGAAGGAAAATGTGAACTGTTACAGATCCCGCCGACCGAATCGATCCAGGTGGGGCAGGAAGTCTACACGGGGGAAGTCGATCGTGAACTTCCCCTGAGCATGCAGTCGACGCTGGGGCAGCCGATGTATTACGGGCGGGTGATCGAAGCCGAGCTTCCCCGCGGGGCACCATACTGGAAGATCGTTGTGGAACCGGCGGTAAAGCTGTCTGAAGTGCACCAGGTGAGTGTGCTGCGACAGATTATCAATCCGCGACGGCTGCTGGCGAACTGAGAAAGGAATCGACGTTGAAATTCTTCAGCTTACTGCTGCTCTGTTATCTGGCAGTGATTGCCCAGGTCGGGCTGGCGTCCGAAATGATTGTGGCGGGCAGCCGTCCCAATCTGCCGCTGGTCGTGCTCTGCCTGGCGCTGTTCTGGTTACGGGATGCGCAGGTGTTTTTCTGGGCGATTCTGGTCGGCATCATCTGTGAAACCTTTGATGATGCCCATCCGGGAACGGGTGTGCTGGTCGTGACCGGGCTCTGCTGGTTCGTCTATCGCATTCAGGTGCAGTTCGAACTGCGTTCGCTGGTGAGTCGTGCGTCAGTCTTCACCACGATGGCGCTGGCCTTCGATGTGATGTTTCAGATTGTGAATCAGGGGAGCTTACCTGCTGCGGAGACGTTGAAGAGTCTGCTGCCTGTCTCTGCAGGGAATGCGCTCTATTCGTCCGCGGTGGGACTGTCTGTTTTGCTGCTGTGCAAGATCGGTAAGGCACTGTTGCCTGTGTCCGGTGGTTCCTCGCTTTCGGGAACACGTGCTTATACCTCTCGCTATTCTCATTGATGAGTGTCCCTGACAGGGGACTTGAGGAACTGATTGTCTGATGCGAAACCGTCTCGGCAATGATCATATGACACTGGAAAACGAGGCCGCGGGCCAGTCGTTTCAGGTGGATCGTCTGCCCGGCGTTCGCGTGTTTCTGCTGGGGTTGATTCTGGTGGTCCCCCTGCTGGCGGTGAGTGGACGGTTACTCTTCATTCAGATGATGAATGCAGAACACTTTTATTCGCAGTTCGGGAAAACGACGGAATCCTTCGAAAGCATACCGAGCCGTGACGGGCGGATCGTTTCCATTGATGGTCGCGTGCTGGCACTCGATGTCGAACGTTTCGACCTGCAGGCTCATTACCGTTGGCTGGAAGAGCCGCCGAATCCGAGGTGGCTCAAACAGCAGGCGTTGACGCTGCTCGAACCGGTGGAACGCCGCAACCGGGAGAAGGTTGAGGCGGCGCAGGAGAAAGTGCTGGCGCGACGACAGCAGTTATGGGACGAACTGGCACAGGTGATGAAGACCAGTCCTGAAGAACTGCAGACCTCATGCAGGGACGTACAACAACGCGTTGAGACGATTATCGAAAGTGTGAATGAGCGTGCCTCTCAAAAAGAAGGGGCGAGTTCGTCCGACGATTCTGATGTGGAAACGCAGGCCTCAGCAGAGCAGGATCAGCTGCAGAAATTCTGGACGCTGTTCAAAGATGCCTTAACGCGGCCCCCGCGTCGACCACGGCGTGAGCGGATTGTGGTGCGGGAAGAGCTGGATTATCACACCCTGGCTTCCGGGATTCCTCGGGAGATCGCCCTGGCCATCTCGGCACATCCGGAGCGGTTTCCGGGCATACATATCCAGGTGGCGACGTTGCGGGAATATCCACAGAAAACGCTGGCACCCCACGAGATTGGGATTCGGCATCGGATTGATGAGAAGACTTTGAAGTCTCGGCAGCAGCGGTTCCCTGAGGGAGATCCACTGGATTACAAGGAAGGCGACCGGATCGGCAAGATGGGGGTTGAGCGAACCTACGACCGATACCTGCGCGGCCTGCGAGGCTTGAAAAAAGTGGTTCGGAACCGTCAGGGGGAGATTATCCGTACCGAAATTATCCGCGAGCCGAAATCAGGCGATGACGTAGTGCTGACTTTGAACACGGGACTGCAGGACCAGGTGCAGGACTTGCTGGATGAATCACTGCAGGAACTGCGCGAGGGAACCGAGGAACAACCTGCGGAACAGACCGACCCTGCATCCGGTGGTTGTATTGTCGTACTTGATGTTCGCACCGGGGCGATCGTGGCGACGGCTTCCGCGCCGCGGTACGATCTGAATCTGCTGCTGCATCCGACCCCGGAAGAGTGGCAGGCCGTATTGAATGATCCGCGACGACCATTGTTTCCCCGGGCGACACAGATGATGTTGCCCCCCGGTTCGACATTCAAGGCGCTGACTTCGATTGCCCTCATGGAAAGTGGTAAGGTAGACCCCGATGAACCTTTTATCTGTCGCGGGTATCTGGATCGTCCCGATCGGCACCGTGACTATATCTACCGACATTATGGCGTGGGTCATAATGAACTGACTTTGACGCGGGCGCTGCGGGAATCTTGTAACGTCTATTTCTTCCAGGCGGCCCGGACGATGGGACCGGAGGCGATTCATCACTGGGCCGATCAACTCGGATTCGGCAAGCCGACGGGGATTGATATCCCGGGAGAGCGGGGCGGTCATCTGCCTGATCCCTCACCACCGAAGTCTGAGAAGAAATCGCCCTGGTATCCCGGGGACACGCTGGGCATGGCCATTGGTCAGTCGCGGCTGACGGTGACGCCCCTGCAGATTGCGCGGCTGATGGCGGTGGTGGCCAATGACGGGGAAATGGTCGTGCCTCATTTAGCGCATAGCGTGGTGCCTTCCGCGGAATCATCCACGACGACGCGGCAGATGATTTCGTATCCGCGCCGATACGTGAGTGGCATTCATCCCGGCACGCTGGAACGGGTGCGGGAAGGTCTGACCGAGGTGGTCGCGCATCCGCGGGGGACCGGTTATAAAACGGTGCGTCTCAAAGAAGTTACGATTGCCGGTAAAACGGGGACAGCAGAGACCGGGGGCGGCAAGAACGACCATGCGTGGTTTGCGGGGTTTGTACCCGCGCAGCGACCGAAGTACGCGTTTGCCGTGGTGATCGAGCATGGCGGATCGGGGAGCCGTGTCGCGGGGCCGGTGGCGCAGAAGCTGGTGCGAGCGATGCTCGATACCAGCGTGCTGCAGCCAACACAACCGAAGTTGCAGGCGAACTGAAGTCAGCCTGCGTTACTTCTGTTTTTTCGCACTGGGAGGAATCAGGGCCTCGGGCTGATCGATGTGCAGGTAGTGCCCATGATCGGCGGTGAGGATCACGACGGTGTCCTTCCAGTTGCTGTTCTTTTCGACCCAGTCGGTGATGACTTTGAAGGCGGCTTCCCCGCTTTTGACAGCTCCGATGGAGTTGTCGAGATTGTTATCATGGTTGGCCCAGTCGACATCGCCGGCTTCGACCATCAGCCAGAATCCTTTTTTGTTCTGACTGAGCACATCGAGGGCTGACTCGGTCATATCGGCCAGGGTGGGGTTTTCCTTGATGTCGGCAGCTGAGTATGTTTCGGCGCTTGTCTTGCCGGGCGCGGGCTGGTAGTCGCCGTCCGCTGTCTGGAAGGGAAGGTGAGCCGCATGAGCTCCGACGCCGTACACACCCAGCAGGCGGGTCTTGTTTTTGATGGCGTCTTGTGTCGCTTTCTGGAGGCCGGCTTTTCCTTCCGCGCCGTCCGTTCTGAGGGCGACGGTGTATTTTCCACCGTTTTTCACATCGGCCTGCTTAATGGTTTCTTCAGCGATATACTTCCAGCCGGGAACGAAGTTCTTACCGTCTGACTTGCTGCCTGAGGGTTTGGCTTTAGTGCCATATCCGCCGCCGAGCACGACATCGAGACCGGGGAGCGGTTTCTCGGGATGTGAGATGGAAGTCTGTCCTACGAGGTCGCGGGCCAGGTCCTGGTAATCGTTGCGGCTGACGTTGTGTGCGTAGGCGGCAGCGGGGGTGGCGTGCGTAATCGGGACACTGGTGACGACGCCGACGGAATAGCCGTCCAACTGTGCCTGGTGAGCGATGGTCATCACTGGGGCTCCGGTTGGATCCACGTTGATGGCATTGTTGTAGGACTTGATTCCCGCGGTCATCGAAGTGGCGGTGTTTGCCGAGTCCGGATAGGCGTGCTCTCCATAATTGTTGCTGGGACTGCTGATCAGATATTTGATATCGTTGCCGGGAGTCCAGGGGTTGGGGCCTCCTTTTTCCGCATTATAGCCACCCCGAATTGTACCGCCTGGATTGAGTACGGTCTGCTTATCAACATCCACGTTGGTGGCGGCATTATGAGGAGCGGTCACCATGTAGCCGAACTGTGAGGTGCCTGTAGCAGGGTAGTCCTGGAAGAGGAGACCAGTGCCGCGTCCACCTTTGTACTTGTCACCCTTGGAGTAATACAGGGCAGCGGCCTTGGTCGTCTGCCAGTCCATGCCGTCAAAGACGAAGAGAATGATGTTCTTCTTACCGGCTTTCAGAGCTGCTTCCTGGATATTGTAGAGGTTGGTCTGGTCCAGGTAGTCTGCCTTGGGGTTTACAGTGTTGGCAGGCGAGTAACCATAAATGGCTTCCAGCTTTTTCGAATCGCGATAGGGGCTGTTCACACCGGTGTAAGAATTGAGATCAATGCCCTGGCCGGCGTCTTTGGTGCCGAAGGTGTAGACGGGAATCAGCCGCAGCGAATGGTTGGACCATTGGATATATTTTTCGGGTTCGAGCCCCCAGTGTGCAACGGGGCTTTTCTTGTTACGAATGGCTTCGGTCTGGAGCTTGCGAATATGATCTGCCTCCGGTTTTTTGGCGGAGACGGGTAAGCAGATTGCAAGTAAAGTCAGCGCGAACAGGCTGGATACAGCAGCGCGTTTCATAGTTTCCTCAAGTCGTGTTGTAGCGGTTGAAATCGGACTAAGAAGTATGGGCGGGTAGTACAATATTATAGGGGCAGGCGGTCCGGGTTTGTAAAGCGTGGGACTGTGAAGCGTGTGTGAAGTTTTTAAGATTCACGGCGTCCTGTGCTTTGTTTAACGACTTACGAACTGCACGGAAAGTTATTTTGCCGGACGCAGCTCAAATTCCGCGGGGATGCGTTCCAGAACACCGCCCGTGAAGACCTGGTAAAGCTGCAGTTCATCCATGTGTACATAACCGATGTGACAGCCACAGGTCTGGTTTGAACAGGGGCGATCGACGAGCGTGTCTGCAAAACCGGGTTCATAAATGTTTCCCAGTGGCTGTTTGATGAAGTGGCAGCGATAGATGTCGCCGGCCCCGTCGACCGAAATCACACTGGATCCGCAGCGGCAACTGCGTCCGAGGCTCGCATGATATTGGGTGTTGAGCTGAAACAGCGGGTCGATGGCCGTGAAACGCTCCAGCAACTCGCCTCGATAATCCACGCCGGAACTTTTGGCAGCGTTGACCCAGAGATAGATATTGTCGGGAAGTTCTGCACGCAGCCGTTCGATCTCGGGCAGATCATCGGGGAGCCCGACTGCACCGACGCTGTGTGCGACGCCGAGCTCGGTCAGTCTGCGTGACTGTGAGAGAAAGCGGGACCGCGTTGTCTGCGAGGGGTGAAAGGTACACCAGAGTGCGAGCCGGGAGACGTTGGCGTTTTCAATCCAGTGCAGATCGTAAGAGAGATTGGTCTGTGCAGCGACTTTCTCAATCTGAGGGAGGCGGGTCAGTTCACAGATGGCTGATTGATACCAGCGACGGGTGAGCGCTTCTCCCCAGGGGGTAAAGAACAGGGAGAGCGAATCTTCGCGGCGGCCTTTGACCCAGTCCACCAGGCGTTCGAGGGCGAGTCGGTCGGTTTTCAGTTCCGCGGCGGTTTCGTGGCGCTTGGCGAAAGGGCAGTAATGACAGTCGTAGTTACAACTGGAGAGAGGACCGCGATAGAGGATGCTGAGTTTCAGTGACATTGAAACGTCTCCATACGCTGCAGGACCTGTTCCGAGTAGAGCCAGGGGCCGATGGTGTCCGATCGTTCGAGACCGGCGGGGGTGAGAATGATCGCATCGGCGGTGATGCGAGCGAGCCCATATTCTTCCAGTTCCCGCAGATCGGGGAAATGGCTGAGCACATCTCCGCCGAAGGTTCGCGCGTAGAAGTCGCGGGAGAGGCCGGTCGTCTGCAGAAGCGACATGATCAGAAACCGCCGCTGCTGTTCCTCTCGATCCAGTTCCACTCCATAGTGGGCCGAGGCGAAGGTTTCCGGTTCCTGTTCGAGATAGTGTGCGATGATGGCCGCCACACCACTGCGGCCGACCGCGTATTCACTGGAGTAATGAATGCGGCTGGTATAGGAGCGGGCGCCGCAGCCCAGGCCGATCATGCCATCGGTCTGACAGCAGTACTGTGTGTCGTGAGGCTGGATCGCATCTGTCCGGCGAAACATGCGGAGTGAGTGTTGCGTGTAGCCTTGTTCGAGCAGGAAGTCCCTGCCGGTGCGGTAAAGTGTCAGGCGATGGTCGTCCCACTGTTGTGGTTTGCGTCCCAGGCCGGTGAGCGGGCGGACATACAGGGGATAGAGATAGAGTTCTTCCGGCTGGAAGGTGAGTGCCTGCTGAAGCGAGTCGCGAAAACTGTCGATCGTCTGTCCGTCGGCACCGTAGATCAGATCGAGGTTCAGTGTGGGAATGCCGACATTGCGAACCAGTTCCAGCGCCTCAAGAATTTCACGTCGTTTCTGCGGACGTCCGATGCTGAGGGCCTCCTGTTCGTCAAACGACTGGATGCCGAGACTGATACGGTCGATTCCCTGGTCGTGTATCAAATTTACTTTTTCCGCCGTCAATGTCGCGGGGGAAGCTTCGAGGCTGCAGGGGAGTTGTGCCGGGCCGGTATTCAGTTCTTTCTGGAGAATGTCAAACAGCTGTGCGAGTTCATCCGTCTCGAGATATGTGGGAGTGCCGCCCCCGATCGCGAGTTGAGGAAAATGGAAGTCGGGCAGTTGATCGCGAACCTGCCGGGCCTCGATGCGGAGTTGCTGCAGATATTGAGCTGCGAGATCGTCCTGGGGATTCGAGAGGGTAAACAGGTTGCAGAAACCGCAGCGGTATTCGCAGAAAGGAAGATGTAGATACAGTGATAAATCAGTGCGGTCTTCCGGTTCCCAGATCTGCTGGAGGGGCAGTGGTCGTGCGAACGGGCGATAAGCGGACTTGTGCGGATACGCGTAGCTGTAAGCGAGGTAGGGCGTTTCCGCGAGCAGTGTCTGCAGATGGTTCATGCGGGACCTCCGGTCTGGGGGAGCAGGCATTCGAGATAGGGGACATCCCAGACCAGCGGATGTGCGAGTCGGTGTCCCTGGTAGCCGTCTTCGCCGAAGGTGGTGCCATGGTCAGAGCAGATGATACAGAGTAGCGGAGCCCGCTGTTGCAGGGCTGTGATCAGGGGACTGAGTTGTGCGTCGGCATAGGCGAGGGCCGCGATCTGGGTTTCAACGGAATCTGCGAGCGCACCTTCTTTGAAAATACAACTGGGCTGATGCGTGGCTGAAACGTTGAGGAACAGAAAGAGACGTTGCTCAGCCGGTAGCTGCTGGAGCCGTTCGAGAGTGAAATCGATCTGGTGCCTGGTGGAGTGCCGGTCGGTCACCCCGAAGGACGGATACCAGTGGCTTTCCTGGAACAGTCCGGGCAGGGCATTGCCCAGCGGACTCTGTTTGTTGAAGAAGCCGACGCCGCCGATACAGAGCGTGTGGTAACCCTGTTCTGCGAGTCCGGAAACGATGTTGTCTGAGGAAAAGACACAGGTCTCTGGGGCGATGGTTTCACTGCCGGGAAATTCGAGGGCGAACAGTCGCGGATGTTTGCCTGGTGTCACGGGAGTCGGGAGGAACCCGGCGAAAAAGGCCTGGTGAGCAGCATAGGTGAAGTTACCAGGTGAATGTCTGCGTTCCCAGCCGGTCTCGGGGAGCAGGCGGGCCAGGTTGGGGGTCAGTCCCTGCTGCAGCGCATGGGTTGCGACATCGAAGCGGAGCGAATCGAGGGTCAGCAACAGGATGTCGTGTGTGCCCAGGCAGGCGCGTGCATCAATCATGGTACCAGACATTGTAGTGAATCGAGTGAAGAAATCTGACAGTGCGGCTGGGGGAATTCCCCGGGGAATGTGCGGTCCAGTTGCATCCAGCAGGTGTGCATACCAATCGCCCGGGCGCCGGAGATGTCCTGATGAGGATGATCGCCGACGAACAGGGCCTGCTGGGGAGTGACTCCCAGTGCCGATAACGCCTGTGCAAAGATGGCTCGATCCGGTTTGGCTGTACCCGTTTCTTCTGAGATCCAGATGTGATCAATCAGTTGATCGATGCCCGCAGCCGCGATTTTTGCCCGCTGGAGTTCCGCGGAACCGTTGGTGATGACGGCCAGCGCGAAGTGCGGTTGCAGCCGTTGCAGGAGTTCCAGGCAGAGAGGATCGGGGTCAATCATCCGGGGCAGTTTCTCGCGGAAATCTGACCAGAGTTCAGCCGGAGTCCAGTCAGGAAAACAGGTCGTGGCGGCCCAGTCGAAGAATGCGGCGCGGTCTTCGTAGCCCAGTCGGTCCCGGGCCAGAATGGTCAGGAGCATCAGTTCGAATTCATCCTCAGGCAGGGGCGGGGACGAATCTTGCAAGAGCTGTGTGAAATAGCGACGGACCGCTGCACTGCGATCGAGGAGCGTATTATCAAGATCAAACAGAATTGCTTTGATATCTGCATTGGGGAGCATGGGATTCCGCGAAGGCCGCCTTTGTGTGTTTGAGAATGATGATCCCTGGGCCCCGTCATGCCGAGGTGAAGACCCTGTGAATTTCCAGTTGCAGAGGATTGCATTATTGAACTGTTCTATTGTATAAGTGTTTGAGAAGATGTCAATTCGTCACCAGCAGTACTATGAGGAGCTTTCAATGACCATCGATTCTCATGTGGATGAATTCGGGGGCTTGCCTGTCAGGGAATTCGAACCGGAAACGGGTATTCAGGATGCGTCGGGCGTGGCCTATCGACTCACGCTGGGATACGAGCGGGAACAGGAGGGGATGAAATTCTCCGATCTGCTGGAGAAGTATCTGAGTCATCCTCAGATCGGCAATGTCACTGCACTGGTGATTGGCTGCTGGGATGGAGCTTATGAGGGATCCGGGGCAGAGACCGTCGTCGATCAGCTGCTGGACTCCAGCGATCTGCTGACCGGGTTGCGGCACCTGTTTTTTGGTGACATCACATTTGAAGAAAGCGAAATCTCCTGGATCGGCCAGGCCGATCTGTCACCGCTGCTCAGATCGTTTCCCCAGCTGGAGGAGCTGCGTATCCGGGGAGCGAACGACCTCAGCCTGGGACGGGTGAATCACGAGCATTTGAAAACACTGATTATCGAAGCGGGGGGACTGGGAGCAGATGTCGTTCAGGAAGTGACTGCTGCTGTTCTCCCGGAACTGGAACACCTGGAGCTGTGGCTGGGGACGGACGAGTATGGTGGAGATGCCAGCATAGCCGACGTGGAGCCGTTGTTGACCGGTGCCCTGTTTCCCAAACTGAAGTATCTGGGACTGCGGAACAGCATGTTCTCGGATGAGATTGCCAAGGCGATCGCAGCGGCACCGATTCTAAACCAGATCGAGGTGGTCGATCTGTCACTGGGGACCCTGAGCGATGAGGGAGCCCAGACCCTGCTGGACTGCAATCGGTTGAACCAGTTGAAAAAGCTGGATCTGCATTTTCATTATCTGAGCGATGAGATGTGCAAAAAGTTGAGCGAGCTGGATATCGAAGTCGATGTCAGCGATCAGCAGGAGCCGGATGAGTACAATGGCGAACTGAATCGTTACTGTGCGGTCTCTGAATAAGGGATTGTGAACCGGTTCGATGTCCTCACAGTTCGTCATTATTGGTAACCCGGAGAATCGAAGGGTCCACCTGTTTCTACAGGCCCTGGAATCACAGGGGCAACCCGCGGCCCGTGTCGTTTCGTATGAACGACTGCTGCAAGACGTGGATTGTCTCCGGGATATCATTCGACCGGGCGACATTGTGCGGATCGAGTCTCCCGGAGAAAACTTCACCGTCGAAAAAGGACTGCTGGCTCGAGGTGTGGCTGCCGCCGAAGTAGAAGGAAACCCCTTTCTGTCTTCGCATCAGATCGAGAGGCTGGAGTATGACCATGGTTTGATTCTGCATCCGCGACAGTGGTACATGGGCTATTGCAGCCTGCTGATTCAAATCGGTAAGTGTCTGTCGGGGATAGCATCCATCAGACTGTTGAATCCACCGGCTGATATTCGGGAGCTGTTTGATAAACGGGCCTGTCATGCCCTGTGCAGGGAGGCGGGGTGCGCGGTTCCTGAGGCGTTTCCGGAAGTTCATACGTTCGAAGAATTGCTGGCGGTCATGCAACAGCGGAATGAGCGTCGTGTTTTTCTCAAACTGGCGCATGCTTCTTCCGCTTCGGGTGTGGTGGCGCTGCATCAAAATTCCCGCCGGATCGAAGCGATCACCTCTACGGAGCTGGTGATGCAGGACGGGCAGACGCGACTCTATAATTCCCTGAAGGTCCGACGGTACACCGATCTGAAAGAAATTCGCACGCTGATCGACGAACTGTGCCGGGAAAGGGTGCATGTGGAGCGGTGGATGCCCAAAGCGGCGCTCAGTCATGGCAGGACGTTTGATCTGCGAGTGGTGGTGATCGCTGGTCAGGCCCGGCACACTGTGGTGCGGGAGAGTCGGAGCCCGCTGACAAATCTGCACCTGGGGAACCGGAGAGGCGATGGTGAGCGGCTGCAGGAGCTTCTCGGTCCCGAGCGGTGGCGTGCGTTGATGGAAGTCTGTGAGCAGGCAGCGGGTGTTTATCCGGAGAGTTTCCAGGTGGGCGTTGATCTGCTGCTGACCCCCGGATTTCGTGAAGCACTGATTTTGGAGCTGAATGCGTTCGGGGATCTGCTGCCCGGGATCCTGTGGGAAGGGGAGGAGACGTATCAGAGCGAGGTCAGTTCTCTGGTGACGGACTATGCGGGTCCTAAGGGTTAAACCTCGCCGCGAGGGATGCGGGTGAGTGTACATGATTTCCCATGTGCCTGATTATTGTGCAAATTTCGGGAATGGTATATGTTTTGCATTATTAAGTTATTCAGTAATCACATAGAATCTTCGATGAATGACTTACTTGAATCAGGATACAACGATGACTCCTCGGGAAGTGCTCGCCCTCTGTCGTGAACGGGAAATTCAGGCCATTGACCTGCGGTTTATGGATTTTCCCGGGACACAAAAACATTTTACGATTCCTGCTAAGATCTTAGTAGAAAAGAGCTTCGAAGACGGTTTTGGCTTTGACGGCTCTTCGATGCGGGGCTGGAAAGCGATTAACGAAAGCGACATGCTGGTTGTTCCGCAGCCGGATACTGCCTTTGTTGATCCCTTCATGCCCAATACGCTGGTGATGACCTGTAACATCCAGGACCCGATCACGCGCGAGGATTATGCCAAAGATCCGCGCAATGTTGCCCGAAAAGCAGAAAGCTACATGCGGTCCACAAAAATCGCGGATGTAGCCAATTTTGGCCCCGAAGCGGAGTTCTTCATCTTCGACGATGTTCGTTTTGACCAGAATGAACACGAATGCTATTACCATGTGGACAGTATCGAAGGACAGTGGAACCGGGGTAAGGCGGGCAGTGGTCCCAACGCCGGTTACAAGATCCGACACAAAGAGGGTTACTTCCCGGTACCCCCGGCTGACACATTGCAGGAAGCCCGTACTGAAATGATGCTGGCGCTGATGGATTGCGGCGTCGATGTGGAGGCCCAGCACCACGAAGTGGCGACCGGCGGTCAGTGCGAAATTGACATGAAATACGCTCCGCTGTTAAAGACGGCGGACAACCTGCTGCGCTACAAATATATTGTGAAGAACGTGGCGGCCAAGTATGGCAAATCCGCGACGTTCATGCCGAAACCGTTGTGGAACGATAACGGCTCGGGGCTGCATCTGCATATGTCACTCTGGAAAGAGGGCAAGCCTTTGTTTGCGGGGTCCCGTTATGGGGGGCTCAGCGAACTGGGGATGTATGCGATGGGCGGAATTCTCAAACATGCTCCTGCGTTGTTTGCGTTCTGCTGTCCTACAACGAACAGTTACAAACGTCTGATCTCCGGTTTTGAAGCACCGATCAATCTGACTTACAGTTACCGCAACCGATCGGCGGCAATCCGGATTCCGGTCCACAGTCCACATCCGGAAAACAAGCGGTTTGAATTTCGCTGCCCCGATTCGTCTTCGAATCCGTACCTGGCGATGTCGGCAGTACTGATGGCGATGCTGGACGGGATTCAGAACAAGATCGATCCAGGGCATCCGCTGGAAAAAGACATCTATGATCTGAAACCCGATGAACTGGCCGAACTGCCGGGAGTTCCAGTTTCGCTGGAAGAGTCGTTGCAGGCTTTACGCGACGACCACAAGTTCCTGCTGGTGGGTGATGTCTTCACTGAAGACGTGATCGATACCTGGATCTGGTATAAGACCAGCCACGAAGTGGCCGCTCTGCGTGAGCGTCCTCATCCCTTTGAATTCGCGATGTATTACGACATCTGATCGCGGGCCTGTCGGAAGCGATATATCCTACGGGAAGCAGTCCGCGATATTGATGACATTTCCAGTAGTGATTACAGGGACGTTGTTGTTGTTCGTCGAGAGGTTCGGCAGATCTTCGATTTTGATAACGCCTCCGAAGTTGGTGCTGAATTCAAACAGATGATACGCGGTGTTGTTTAAGATCTCCATACAGAGTTCGGAGCCGGAATCTTCCGAGTAGATCAGCAGGTCTTCGGCGGTATTTGCGCTGTTGGTGAAGTTGTTCTGATTGATGCGCATCCGGGCTGCTGCTCCGGATTTCACGTCGGTCCGCAGGTTGTACTGGTTGGGTCCGAAGGTGTTGTCCGTGAGGAAAATGTCGTGGCTGGTGCCCAGACCGATGTCGGCGATGAAGCCATAGGCGAAGACTTCTGAATCATCGGGATCCGAGATCAGGTTCTGGCTGACGTTGGTAGTAGTGGCTCCTGCGGTCTGCAGTTCGAGCCAGATTGCCCTGCCGAGTGTCGCGTGGTCGTTGGTGACGATTTTGTTATCGATGATATCCGTCATCGCAGAGCCGTTCAGATGACTGACCTGAATGCCGTTAAAGATGCCAGATCCCGTGAGGGGACCGTCTTCATTAAAAATGGTATTGCCGGAGATGGTGGTGTGTGTGGTGCCGGTCGAGTTGCCCTGATACTTGATACCTCCTGCGAGAGAGAAGTCGAAGCCGGTAATAATATTGTCGCGGATGCGGGTAGTAATATCCCCGGCGTTCGCGGTGATATTGATGCCGTAGTCGGAGCCCTGGACTTCACTGGTGATCGTGTTGCGATCGATGTCGATCTGGGCGTCATTATTGACGGAGACGGAAATGGCGTCGCCGAAGACAGCCGGGCCTGCGTCGCTGGCCAGACTTCTGAGGGTGTTATCCGCGATGACGATCCGGCCGGAACTGTTAACGATTTCAATCATGTCGTCATCGATGGCTTCCAGTGTGTTGTTGCGGATGAAGATGTCGCGTGCGTTTTTCAGGAAGATGCCGTTATTGGCATCGTTGGTGATTGTGTTGTGGGTAATTGTGATCTGCTGCGCACCGTCGGCCCTGATGGAGGGGCTTTCGTCAATTGTGACAATCCGGAAGCCGGAGAGCAGGGTGCGATCATTCATGGTAAAGCTGCCGTTGATCTGCGGGAAGAGTCCGGTGTTGGAACCGGGCAGCAGCTGCTGACCAAACTGGGTGTTGATGAACTGGGCGGGGCCTGAAGACATCACCTGTGTACCGGGGGCGAGAGTGAAGTCGCCGGTTTCGGAAGTGCCGCGATGATCGAAGACGATCAGATCACCTGCCTGGGTGCGTGTGTCGTTAAACGCTTTGGTGAGTGTTTCGTAGGGATCTTCAAAAGAGCCATCGCTGTTGCCCCCCGCGGCGACGTGCATGAAGTAGTAGGGATTGCCGGTGGCGGGATTACGAATGAGTGTATTGCTGGCGCTGGCGTGTTCCTGATTATCGACGACGATGGCGCGAAGTCGTTCGGGGCTTTCGCCGAGACGATCCCGGGCGGTGAGGTCCATGCGGGGACCGTTTTTGAGTCCGGTGATGCTGGGCCACTGGAACGAGACGGAGAAGTTGACAGTGGTATCGAAGACGCGGTCGTTCTGGACGCTGAGGTTGAGGGCGACCTGGTCGTTGATGCGGCTTTCGATGCGGGACTTCCAGCCCCAGGCCTGTTGACTGCCTTGCGCCTGGAAGTGGTACCAGCCGGCGAAGGCACGGACGTCGGTATTGAAACCGGTGAGAACTCTGCGACCGGCTTCCATGTCGACGCCGGTCATCGCGGCCTGGTAAAAGCGGGTGAGCGTTCCCCCGTAGAGGTAGTGGCCGGAGAAATAATAGTTGCCTGTGCCGGACATGCTGGAGCCCCACTGCTTCCGCCGGGTGCCTGTGGGGACATACCAGTTGAGGCGGCCTTCCCAGAAATCGCCGATGAGTTCAGCCCCACCTGAGACCTGGCTGAAGTTGGCGTAGCCGGCGTTCCGAGTATCGTAGTAGAGGTACGCGCCGACGGTGTGTTCCCATTCGGGAAGATAGCGGCGGGCACCAAAGCCGACGTTAGAGCCGAGGTTCGTGCTGTCGGAGTCGATCAGAAGTCGGGCGTCGAGGAAGAACAGCGAGTTGCTGTCTTCACCTTCGAAAAGGGGCAGGAAGCCGTCGAAGGATGAGAGTCCGCCGATGCGTCCAATGGTATCACCGGCCTGGTAGCGATAGCCGAAATGGGGATGGTAGCGTCCAAACCAGTCGGCATCCCCAAAGAGTTCCGCCACATCTGCCTGGACATTTTCTGACTGCGGCGCAGGGCTGGTCTCCTGTGTGCTCGCCAGTAAGCTCAGAGGTAAGCAGAAGAATGTGAATAATCCCAGCCAGGCCCGCTTCATGGAATCTATCCCGTAGATGCTCTCGTCTAAATCAAAACCGTTGAAGTTTTTTTCGACGAGAGACTACAGGGGCTTCAATCAGGATACGTTAAATGTATACGGTTCCTGACAGTTGTTCTGGTTGGTTAAGCTGGGGGCAATGGGCGGCGGCTGAGCGTTGTGACATATCAGTGCTGGTACAATTGTGAATGCTTTCAGCAGGGAATCAGTCTTGCATGCAGCCTGAGTTTCAGCAGAAATTGCCGGTTGTTATGGGGCATTCTGCACATTTCCGATGGTCGTGATTGAGGCGCCGTTATTATTGATCTGCAGGTTCGGCAGATCCTCAACAAGTATCTCTCCCCCCAATACGGCTTCGAAGTACAGAGATGTATCGGTGTTGTTCCCCGTTACATCCAACAGAAGCGAATTCGATCCAAACGAGGTGAAGACATCAAGTCCTCGTCCGCCAATCCCGGCGCTGCCGTTGAGGATGTTGTCGTGGATCTGGACGTTGGCAGAAGCGCCAGATATTGTGTCCGCCACGATCTCGATGCCGTCATCAAAGACTCCCCCGTATTGAGCAATCTTGTTTTTATTTATGAAGAGAGTGTTGTTTGTACCCCGATCAATGTCCACGGCAATCCCGTCGGTAAACAAGGCCAAATTATTGTCATCAGAGATAATGTTCTCTGTGATATAAGAAGTCGTGGTCCCTGTTGTATTCAGGTTGAGATAGATGCTGGTTCCAAACAGATTTCCGACATCGTCTGAGTCGATCGTGTTCTGCGAGATCGTCGTCGTGGCAGAACCATCATCGTAAATCACGTTGATCGCATTTCCAAAGGCCCCCGCGGTATTGTTGATTGTGTTGTTGGAAATGTTGGTGGTCATCACCCCATTCGCAGTACCGTGGAATGTGATGGCATCGCCGAAGGCGCCAATTGTGTTGGTGATGGTGTTACCGGTAATCGTGGTGTCTACGACGCCGGTTGAGTTACTGGTAAAATCAATCCCATTTCCGAAGGCGTCCACGAAACTAGTAATCTGGTTGTCTCTGATGCGTGTCGTCACATCCCCGGAACTGGCTGTGACTTCAATTCCCGAACCGGCAAGCGCAATCACACTGGTAATGGTATTGTTGTCGATGTCAACGTTCGCATTTCCATTGAGGGTGACGTCTATACCGGTACTAAAGGCAGTTACAATACTTCTGATTGTGTTGCCGCTGATGGTACCGTTTCCACTACCACTCACCGAGATGCCATCAGAGTCGGCATTGTTGATCGTATTGGAAGAGAAATTGAAGTTGTTGACATTCACCCCGTTGATACCGTATGTACTGGGTGAATTGATCGTGGTGTTTTTGATGGTGATATTATTCGAGTTGACGATTTGGACGCCTGAGAACCCACTGTTATTGAATGTCCCGCCGTTGAGTGTGACGCTCCCGCTTACATTATTGATATCCAGCGGTGCCAGAGTGGTGTTGCTGGTGTTCAACTCGGCGATTGTGATATTCGCTGAGCTGTCGTCGATATCCACGGCTGTCGATCCATTGGTGGTTGTGATTTGACCGAACTCAATTGTTCCGCCAGAATTCGCAATTACGACCGCATTACCGTTGGTATTCGTAATGGAGCTGTTGGTAAAGGTCACATCAGCCGCGTTTTGGCTGCCCGTAATTGATACGCCCAGCCCATCCGTTTTTGTGAGGGGGGTTTGGTCGAATGTGGCGGGGCCTGTTAAATTTGTCAGACTGATAGCCGTACCAGCTCCGTTATGATTGATCGTATTGTTCGAGACCATCAGGTTCCCCACGCCATTGGCAATAATCGAAGAACCAGCACCAGTGGTGGTGATATCAAACCCGGAGAGGACACTGTTATTGCTCATCGTGAAGCTACCCGTGATGTCCGGGTTAATACCGGTACCGGAGTCGGGCAGCTGGAGCGATCCGAACTGGGAGTTGATGAACTGTGCGGGTCCTTCGGAGAGGACCTGTGTATTGTCAGCCAGGACGAAGTTACCGGTTTCCGAACCGTCGCGGTGGTCGTAGACGATCAGGTCGCCAGCTTGAGTCCGTGGATCAGCGAAGGCAGCGGCGAGGGTGGCGTAGGGATCTTCGTAGGAGCCGTCACTGTTCCCACCGGTGGCGACGTGCATGAAGTAATACGGGTTGCCGGTTGATGGATTGATAATCAGGCCGCCGTTAGGATCCTGGACTTCCTGGTTGTCGACGACGATGGCACGAAGCCGTTCGGGGCTTTCACCGAGACGATCCCAGGCTTTGAGATCGGAGCGGGGGCCGTTGCGGAGGCCGGTGATGCTGGGCCATTGAATGCCGACGGAAAAGTTGACCGTGGTATCGAAGACGCGGTCATTCTGCACGCTGAGATTCAGCGCGACCATATCCGAGATGCGGCTTTCGACGCGTGATTTCCAGCCCCAGGCCTGGGGGCTTCCGGATGCCTGGAAGTGGTACCAGCCCGCGTAGGCGCGGAGATCCATGTAGTCATTGGTGTAGAATTTGGCACCCGCTTCCATGTCGAGGCCTTTCATCGCGGCCTGGTAGTAACGGGTGAATGTGCCACCATACAGATAGTGGCCGATGAACTGGTAGCTGCCACCATTGTTGACGTGCGTGGTTGCATACTGCTTACGTGTAGTACCGGTGGGGACGTACCAGTTGAGGCGGGCGTCCCAGATATCACCCAGGGTTTCAATACCGCCGGAAATCTGATCAAAGTTGGCATAGCCGGCGTCGCGGGTGTCATGGTAGATGTAGCCCCCGATGGTCCGTTGATATTCGGGCAGATACTGACGGGCGCCGAGACCCACGTTGGAGCCGAGGTTGTGATTGTCGTCACCCAGAAGCAGGCGGGCGTCGATGAACATCAGCCAGTCACTGTCATCGCCTTCCAGTACGGGGAAGAAGGCATCGAAGGATGAGAGTCCACCGATGCGACCGATGGTGTCTCCAGCCTGGTAACGGTAGCCGACATGCGGGCGATAGCGGCCGAACCAGGCAGAGTCGCCAAACAGTTCGCTGACATCGCCACTGACCTGGCCTCCTTCGAAGCCGGGGTCTACCGGTTCGGGATCGAAGGTATCTGCAGAGAGTGGGCTGGCGGTGCCACACAGGACTAACAGCAAGGCGAAGTACAGTCGTTTCATGGATTCCATTCCAGAGAGAGTACGGTGGTTATCTGGAATATTCGTCTGTCACTACTTTCGATCTGAACGGTAAAATCCTGCAGGTCGTCAGAAGGGGATACTGTGTGTTGTACAGATCGGCTCAGTCAAAGCTGGTAAAAGATGACGGTTGGCGGGATGGTATGCCGGCTATGAAATCAGTGGGAGATTGTGCAGTATTCGGGGAGTGTCTGGATTAAGGCAGGAGCCAGTCGGTGGTGTTCTGGTAGGATCCGAGCCCCAGCAGGAGCACGATTGCGTTGCTGTTGTTGGCGGAGAGATTGCTGATGTCTTCAATCTTCGTGGTAGCTCCCAGGCCGCTGAGGAAGTTGAGCGTAGTCAGCAGGCTGGTGTCATTCCCGTCGACCTGCATACTGATGGTGTTTGCATTCGCGACGCTGACATTGAGCCCGAAGTTGAGCAGGCCGTAGATCTGGTTGTCGTGAACCTGCACATGGGCCACATTGCTGACGCCGCTGTTACCCATGCGAATCCGAATTCCGTCATCCAGAATGTCGGTGGAACCGCCGAGCTCATTATTTGTGACATGCACGATGGTATCGTTGGTACCCCGGTCGATGTCGACAAAGATGCCGTCATTCAGCAGGCCTGCAAGGGCGTCATCGGAGACGATGTTCTGATCGATGAAGGTTTCGGTGGCTCCGGTGGTATTCAGATTCAGATAGATGCCGCCATTCATCAGGTTGAGCAGGTCGTCGGAATCGATGGTGTTGGAGACGATACTGGTCGTGGCGGAGCCGGCGTTATAGCGGACGTCGATGGCATCCCCAAAGATTCCCAGCGTATTTTCGACCGTGTTACCGCTGATAGTCAGGTTCGTGGTACCAGTGGAATTTCCGGTGAAATGAATCGCATCGCCGAAGCCGTTGGCAACGCTGGTGATCTGGTTGCCGCGAATGTTAATCGTGGAATTACCGGCGCCTGTCGTGACATCAATCCCGTTGCTGCCGATCGTGAGTATGCTGGAGATAAT
Organism: Gimesia sp.; assembly: GCF_040219335.1. Classification (NCBI taxonomy): domain Bacteria; kingdom Pseudomonadati; phylum Planctomycetota; class Planctomycetia; order Planctomycetales; family Planctomycetaceae; genus Gimesia; species Gimesia sp. The sequence goes on from NZ_JAVJSQ010000015.1 coordinate 437,409, forward strand.
GTTGTTGTCGATGTCGAGGCTCGCATCACCGGAGGTTGAAACTTCAATCGCGTTGTCGAAGGCACTGAGCAGGCTGCGAATGGTGTTACCGCTGATGCTGCTGGTGCCGGTGAGATTCTGCACATAGATCCCATCCAGACTGACGTCGATAATCGTATTGCCGTTGAGATTCAGGTTATTCACGTTTTGAGCATAGATCCCGTAAGTGGTCGGGGTCTGCATCGTCACACCCTGGATGGTGACATTGGAAGAGTCGGTGATCTGTGCGCCTGCAGTTCCGATGCTGGTGAAAGTTCCTCCGTTGAGTGTGAAGCTGCCGGTCTGATTGTTGATGACCAGTGGACTGGTGGCGGCGTTATCGCTGTTGAGTTCTGCAATGGTGATGTCAGCATTACCGCCGTTGATATTTGCTGAAACAGCTCCGTTCGTGGTCGTGATTGTTCCCAATTGAATGGAACCGCCGGCATTCTGGATGTCGATTCCTTCTCCGTCGGTGTTGGTGATGTCACTGCCAGTGAATGTGATGTTCGCATTACCGCCGGAAATCGAAACGGCGAGACCATCGTCTTTGGTGATGGGGGTTTGGTCGAAGGTGACGGTACCGCTGGAATCGGTCAGACTGACGGCGGTGTCTGCACCAGCATGATTGATAGAGCTGCTGGCCACCAGCAGGTTGCTGGTTCCCGTTGCAGTAATCGAAGTACCTGTCGGATTGGACGCGGGAGTGTTGATGGTCAGGTTGCGGAGCGTGATCTCGGTGGAATCGGTCAGCTGCACCCCGGCGACGCCACTGTTGGTAATCGTACCCTGTTTGACTTCCAGGCTGCCGGTCAGCTGATTGACGGCCAGGGCGCTGTTCGAGGCATTTGTACTGTTGAGTTCGTCGATGGTGATGTGCGCCGTGCTGTTGTCGATGTTCACCGCAGTCGTTCCACCGGTTGCGGTGATTGAACCGAGCTGAATGGTGCCGCTGGAGTTCAGAATATCAACGGCGTTGGCACCAGTGCCTGTGATGGTGCTGTCAGTGAAAGTGACATCGGCGCTGCTGTTGTGGATGGAGATCGCGGTCCCGCTGGTTGCGGTGATGGGGCTTTGATTGAAGGTAACGGGCCCCGTCAGGCCATTCAGATAAACGGCACTGCCTGCGTAAGAACTGTTGATCGTGTTCTGTGAGATCAACACATTGCCCACGCCATTGGCGGTGATGGCAGGGCCACTGCCGTTGATCAGATTAAAGCCGGTGACTTCGGTATTGTGATGCATGGTGAAGCTGCCGGTGATCTGGGGAATCAGACCCGAGCCCGAGTCGGGAATCTGCAGCTGTCCGAACTGGGTGTTGATGTACTGTGCAGGCCCGGTCGAAAGGACGCGTGTATTCTGAGCGAGCACAAAGTTGCCGGCCTCGGAGGCATCGCGATGGTCGTAGACGATCAGATCACCCTGTTGTGTTCGTGGATCGGCGAAGGCCTTGGCGAGTGTTGCGTAAGGATCTTCGTAGGAGCCATCACTGTTGCCGCCGGTAGCGACGTGTGTGAAGTAGTAGGGATTCCCGGTAGCAGGGTTGATGACGGGAGTTCCGTTAGGATCTTCCACGCTCCGGTTCTGTACGACAATGCTGCGGAGGCGTTCGGGAGTTTCCCCGAGTCGATCGCGGGCAACCAGACCGGCGGCGGGGCCGTCTCTCAGTCCGCTCAGGCTGGGCCACTGCACGGAGACGGCGAAGTTGACTGTGGTCTGGAAAATGTCATCGTGCTGCACACTGAGGTTGAGGGCCACGAGGTCCGAGATACGGGTTTCGACGCGTGATTTCCAGCCCCAGGCAGTGTCACTGTCCTGTGCCTGAAAGAAGTAGCAGCCTCCAAAGGCACGCAGGTCCGTCTTGTAGCCGGTGAAGACGCGAACGCCGGTCTCCAGGTCGGCCCCCAGTAGTGCATTTTGATAATACCGGGTGATCGCTCCGGTGTAGAGTTGATGATTGACGAAGCGGAAGGTGCCTCCGGGAACCAGTTCTTCGCCCCACTGTGACTGCGTCTGGCCGGTGGGGACATACCAGTTGACCCGCGTTTCAAACAGGTCGTCCATGATTTCAAAACCGCCGGAAATCTGCTGGAACGAAGCCAGGCCGGTATCGCGTGTGTCGTGATAAACGTAAGCACCGAGGGTCTGATTCCAGCCGGGCAGGTAGCGACGGGCACCGACTCCGAGATTCGAGCCGAGGTTGTTGTTCTGATCGTCGAGCAGCAGTTGTGCGTCGACGAAAATCAGCCAGTCACTGTTGCAGTCTTCCAGCACGGGAAAGAACAGATCGAATGAGGAGAGCCCCCCGGTACGGCCGATGGTATCACCCAGCTCATGCCGGTAGCCGAAGTGGGGATGAAAGCGACCGAACCAGGCGTGCTTGCCGAACAGTTCTGCGACGTCGGCATTGTAGCTTTCGTCGGTGGCATCATAGCTGACCCGGCCCGGACTCTCTTCGTAGCCGAGGTGATACGGATCGAAGGCAGCGGATGCCAGGGGGGGACTGGCAACCAGCAGAACGGTGATGGCAAGGTAGTGGCGGAGCATGTCGACTTTTCTGAAACGGAATCCCTTCACAGCTTCGAGTCTTCATGCCTGATTGTCGTCGCGCGTTTGTGGTGCGCTGCAAAGTTATGATTTTAAGGAGGGATCTACCACAGCATCGGATGGGCGAAATTCGCGTCAGTCAAGATAGGGATAAGAGACAAAGCGATACTGTGCGAGTGTTATCCCTCATTCAAAAAGGAATGAGGGATAGGCCTGTGTGCGTGAGGAGGTTTTTCCGTGAAAACCAGTGGGAAAGGTCTGTTTTACAGGGGGAAACAACTGCAGTGGGTCTAGAGGGATTGGCCTCAGGTTCTGTTGAAGTGGACCGTCAGACGGGCGGATTTCCGTCGCATACATAGACGGAAATCCGCTGTGACTTATGCCTGGCGTTGTTTGAAACTCCACCACTTTCGCTGCGGAATCAGACCGATGCCGATGACGGCCAGCTGTGAGAGCATGAACAGGCCGAGTGCCAGCAGTACGCCTTCGGTGAATCCGTAGGAGTGCAGCCCTACGCCCAGTTCGTTAACGCCGAACCAGGACCAGCTGGTGACGATGTTCCCGCCGATCGAAAGGATGGCCATGCCCCGATCTTTGACCATGCCACCCCAGCGGGCGTGCAGGACAAGGGCATTCCAGAGCACGATAATCAGTGCGCCGTTTTCCTTGGGATCCCAGCCCCAGAAACGGCCCCAGGAATCGTCGGCCCAGAGACCGCCGAGTACGGTACCGAAGAAGCTGAGGATGATGGCAAAGCAGAGCACGCCATACAGCATGCGAATGATTTCTTTACCTGCATCGGCTGTCATGCGGGGCGTTAAGGTTCCCCAGAGGATATAGAACACTCCCAGGAGACCAGCTACAAAAGTCGCAGCGTAACCGAGGGTGATGCAGACCACGTGAGTGGCGAGCCAGAACTGTGTATCCAGCACAGCCTGCAGAACGGCCATGGTATCGCCATCACCGGCAAGCATGTGCGCGATCAGCAGTGTAGAGAAGCCGGCGACTGAGGCCAGCAGGTTTCCAATGCCCATGTGATTGATCCGTTCAATCACGATCCCCGCCAGTACCGCACCCCAGCCGATAAAGACGGCAGAGGAGTAGAGGTTGGTCACCGGGGGGCGCCCCGAAATGTAGATGCGGGCAATCAGCGCGAACGTGTGTACCACGAATGTGAGCACGATCAGCCAGAAGGCGGCACTGCCCAGCGGTCGCTGCAGGAACAAGAACGAGAGGCAGACCAGCACAAACGCGAACAGATACAGCACGGCGGCATAGTAACAGGGTTCAAAGTGATTGTAGAACGCTTCGAAGTCGATCTTATTCAGGCTGGTATGTGGCAGATCGGCGCGGTTCCGACTCAGCCAGCTCTGGTAGTCGCGGACTTCTTTGTTGAAATCGGTGACATTATCGCGTGAATAGGCGACGAGAATTGCCGTCCAGGCCTGGGTGGCTTCATTTTCTTTTTCGTTATTGACGCTGAGGCTCAGCAGATCACGCAGCCAGGATGCGGAATAGGTCTGCCACTGATCGTCGGTGGCGGTTTCCGGTTTCTGGTCATCTTTGTCTTCCAGGAGCTTGGGAGGAATCGCCAGCGGCGGATTACGTTGTGCCAGCATTTCCTGTCGCCGGAAGGCTTCCATCACATCCTGACGTGCATTTTCCGGACGGATCTGTGGCGGATTAAAGGCCTGCATGAGCAGATCGACAATACCGATTTTCTTTTCCAGTTCCAGCACACGGGACTGGAAGAGACTCGCCTGGCCTTTGCCTGCCTTGCGGGCGAGTTCGGCCTGCCGGGTGAGCTCGGGCAGTTTTTCGATGAAGTCTTCGAAGGAATAACGAAACCCTTCGCGGCGTTTGAGACCCAGCACGGTGAGCAGTTCCGGGTTTTCAATACGGAAGACCCGGTGCTTGAACGAAGCTTCCGGATTGGCGATGGTATCGAGGAACCATTTGATGGCGGGCTGCGTTTTACCGTCTGAATCTTTGAAGGTCTGCTTGCCTGAGACAATCCGCAGACTGTTACGGGCCAGAGTGTCGATGGGTTTGGCGCGTCCCTGGTAGAGGACGGGCAGTTCGCCGAACTTGTAGAGATTCATCTGGTTGGCGTCGGGTTTCCGCACAACGGCTTTGCCCATCAGGTAGCCGCCAAAGATGATGAAGATGGTAATCGGAATCAGATATTTCTGGAGTTTTTCGCTGCGCAGTTTGCGCTGGAGTGCGGGAGTCATTTCTCCCGACTTGTCCGCGGCGAACTCTTCAATCGCTTTAGGTTCGGTGCGCTGTTTTTCGCGGCGGCCGAGATAGCGGAGCAGGGTGATCATGAAGTGGTAGAACATGCCAACCACAACGATCATGCAGGAGACATACGGGATCATCCAGCCCATGTTGGTGACGACAGACAGGGTTGTCGTTTCTTCGCCCGTACGGGGATCCTGGTGATAACCACTCTGGTAGAATGTTTCGCCACTGTAACGCAGGGGGTTATTCATCCAGATGTGTACATCGCGGTCGACGTTGCGTTCGTTATCGACGAGGCGGATATCGGAAGAATAGTTCTGCACCGTGCTGGTACCGGCGTAATCATCCTTGCGGACATCGATCAGTTTGACGGTGTAATCTTTGTAGTAGCGTTTGAACCGCAGGAAGAGCTCATAGGGAGTACCATCGACGACGACCTGTTCGCCGAAGTCCCGCAACGAGAGGTCGAGGCTGACCAGGTAGACTCCCAGAGACTCTTTGCTCTTTTTGTCGATGATTTTGATGTAAGCTGCCGGGATGTCGACTCCGCCTCCCATATCGGTTCCGGCGGTATTCCGTGCTGGCAGGGCGATCCATTCTTTACCGACGCCGGTTGTGGCGGGATTGTCGGCTGCTTTTTTCTCTTCAGCGGTCAGCGACGAAATCTTGCGGAGCGACGAGTTCTGATAGTAGTGAATCAGTTCGTAATCGAAGGGGAGTGCGGGGTCTGAGACGACGCCTTCACGGTTTTTGAGCAGGATCGATTTGGGGATGACGGTGACGCGATCTTTCTGGGGATCGGTTTTGTCGATGACGGCCAGTTCAATCTCGCGGATATCCTGGACAAAGTTGGTTGTCTGACCTTCGGAGACGGTCATCTGTGTTTCCACAGCCATGGTGCCCACAATCAGTTCGCTGAGCATCATCAGGCCGACACCGGCGTGCAGGAGCACAACCCCGGCCCGTTTCTTAAAGAGTGGAATACAGCCGGCGAGCAGCACGATACCGACGAAGGTTGCTTTAATCAACTGCCAGAGAATCCGCATGGACGAATCGCTGAAGCGGGCGGCATCCCCTTTGGAGATAAACCAGGCGGTCAAAAATCCGAGCATGATAGCACCGCCGAGTGCGAGACCACGTTCGACTTTGCGATGTTTGGGGAGCATGAAGAACAGGGCCAGGCCACCGATGGCAGACAGGGCGAGTCCTGCTTCAAAGAGCCACCAGAGAACCTGCCAGCTCATGACCGAATATTCCTGGAACCCGTCTTTGTTCGAACCGCCGGCGATGACCAGCCAGGTGAGCAGCAGGCCGACGCCGATAATGCTCCAGCCGATGGTGCGTGCTTTACCTTTACCCTGTACTTTAAAACGAAGCAGGTGGGCTGCCAGCAGGTTGACGCCCATCATGAAACCGATCAGCCAGCCCCCCGGAAAGTAAAAGAACCCAGGGATGCTGTCCGGTTTGATGCCGGGGAAGAAGGAAGGAGGGAAGAAGATTTTGAATTCGATGCGGGCGATGGCGGTGCGGAAGTATTCGTCGATCACAACCCAGATATCTTTTTCGACCTGGGCCAGAGTTCCGGCCAGGATGATAAAGATGGCCATCGCGAACAGGGCCACGGTGATTTTCAGTGAGGCCAGGGGCGTCAGGAAGTTCAGAAAATGCTTATTGAAATTCGCGGAACCAGAGCCGGACTCGGGCGAGGCAGTTTCGTGAGATGTTTCCGGGAGGGTATTCGTTGACATACGGATTTCCTGAGGGTCAGACTCAAAAACTAAAATGGATTGTGTGGTCAGGCCGGGGCCGGACTATTCAAAACGGATGGACTTCACAAACTCTTTGAAGTTCGCTTCCTCTTTTTCTGCCAGCTTTGCGGGGCCGGTAAATTTCACGAACCAGGCCAGATTGTCCCGGTAGATGATGGCACCCAGAATGGCCGGTCGTGGTGTTTCGCCTTCGGGGCCGATCAGTTTGACATAGGTTGCTTCGAGATCCCCGGCTTTGAGTTGCTCCGAGTTCCCCGACAGATCGGCGTCGGTAATGGCTTTGAGTTTCACCTGGTCACGCCAGCGGTTGATATTCGGGAGCAGGGGAGAACTGTCTTTGGCGAGATCGATTACAGTGACTTCGCCGGTCTCTCCGTCGGCAGAGACATTGAAGGCGGCTTTCCGCATGCCTCCGCTGCGACCGGGTTTCCAGCCTGAGGGAGTTTCGTATTTAATCTGTGCGGCGGCAGCCGGCGGCGTGGAAGCAACTGGGCCTCCCGGTGCGGGCATGCCACCACCCATCATGCCGGAAGCGAAGGGAGCCCGGCTCATGGGGTTGTCAGCCATCTTGCCATCCAGGCTGACGACCGTGATTGTTTTATCGCCGGCTTTCAGCGTGAACTGTTCCTGGTCCAGACTGGGAGAAACGCCTTCGGCTGCTGTGAGGTCTTTTTCGGTAATGGGAGCCAGACCCACCTGGTCACGCCAGCGATTGACGTTTTCCAGTGTGCCACTCGGCGGCAGGGGGATTACCGACATTTCGAGTGGGGGATCTGAGTCTTTGACTTTGAGGGTGGCAAATCGCATGGAACTGCCCGGTGTCTGGGTCCAGTCTGCAGGGAGCTTCCATTCGGGCTGACCTGCTTTGAGGGTCACCGATTTGAGGAATTCGATGAAGGTATCAAACTGAGAGGCGACCTGTTCGGGAGCCCCGGTCATTTTGAAGAACCAGTTTTGTCCATCGCCGGGCAGGATGGCTGCCAGCATGCGGGTCGGTTTTGCTTCTGCAGAGGTGGCCTGTGCCGGACCGAGGTCGGCTCCTTCTTTGGGGACTTCATAGGTATGAATTTCATCCTGTTTGCCACAGCCGATCGGCAGGAGCAGCAGGGGCATCAGGAGCAGGAGCGGGAACGATTTCATGGGCAGGGTTTGTCTTTCGGGTCGATACATGGCGGCTTGGTCCAGGTTTTCTACGGCCTGAGAGTCGAAAATGACTGGCAAATCAACTGATCGGGCTAAATCCGGGTGGTTTTGAGTTCGATGTCAGCAGACTGACAGAGGTACTGTCGTTGTGTACAAGGCAGGTGTTTGAGGAGTGGTTCACGCCTCAAGGGGCATAAGTTGTTTCAATAATAGTGGTTATGTTAAAACAACACGGCCCCGGATACCAGAGTCACTCTGCTGGGGACCACTGACTATTATAGTTGCCGTAAGACCAAAAAGTACACAACCAGTTTTCGAGTCCTGACAAATTCCCCGGTATTGGAGGACGCTGGCCTTTAAAATCGGCCCCTCGGGCCAGAGCTTAAAAAACTCGAAAAATCGCGTAAAAATTACAATGCCTTGCAAAAAAGTCACTAAATCGGCGATTCTGAGAAGCGATTGTAAAAGCTTCCACAGAAATTCCTGTTTACAAGGAATAATCTTTAATGTATTTACGCGTTCTCGCTGATTTTTCGCAAAATAAATTGCGATTCTGGTATGCGAGGTGCGTGATTCAAAGTGACCCGTCACAAATGGGATTCTGAATTCCATTTCTATTAAATAGTACACGAACGTACGGAACCGACAATTCAATCGAATCAATGTCAGCGGTTATGGAAGACCGGACACGATTCACCCCAAACTGACCCAAATTCCCAGTTGTTCATGGGAACCAAAACCCCAGGCATGGAAGCCGCACCGTGAAGCTGATTTCACACAGACTGCCGGTTGACGCTCTCAACCCGGCCGTGAAAGTTCGAACTGTCGAATCTCTTCTTATCGAGAGGGGGCTCAAGCAGTTTTTCGCTCACACAGAGATTGTGCTGCAATCTCTGCGCACTGCTTCTCTGCTCACGACGACCTCAGCGGTTGTCTGCTCTGTCCTCAGTATGTGTTCCACTTCCTGCGGCGAGCATCGAACAGATACCCCTTTCTCAAATTTTAAAACGCGTTGCGCGTTGAAACCAACGATTGTGAGGAGTTGGTAGATGAGATTATTAGCGACATTCGTATTCACTTTTCTGATGATGACCGGTTCTGCACTGGCAGCTGCTCCTAAAGGAGTTCTGCTGGATTTCACTGCGACCTGGTGTGGCCCGTGTCAGAAAATGAGTCCGCTGGTTTCACGTTTGAAACGTGAAGGCTATCCAATCAAGAAAGTCGACGTCGATCAGGAACCTGAGCTGGCCCGACGTTTTAATGTTTCCAGCATTCCCGCCTTTGTGCTGGTAGTCGATGGTAAAGAGGTGGCTCGTTCTGTCGGTGCCACAACGGAAAGTAACCTGCGTCGGATGCTGGCCCGGATTCCTGCAGCGGAACCTGCTCAGCCCGAACGGTCACAGCCCCGTAACCCGGTCGTCTTCGCATCCAATGATCGTCGCAGCAATCAGGCTGAAGAAGCCCCGATTCAGCTGGCACAGGATCAGAAGCAGCCCGAAAAGAAATCGCGCGGGTTCAATCTCCCTTTCTTTGGGAAAAACAAATCGGAAGACGATTCGGTTCCTGTAGAAGAGCCCGTGATTCGGGCCCAGTTTGGCGATGCTCCCAACGATCAGTTCGCGGAAGCCGCTCCCCAGGAAGAAATCATCAACTGGCGCGCGAGCACGGTTCGCATTCGTGTCAAAGACAAAAAGGGAATGGACCTCGGTTCGGGTACTGTGATTCACAGTGCCGTCGGTCGGACCCTGATCATGACCTGCAGTCATATCTTCAGCGACATCAAGTCTGATTCCATAATTGAAGTCGATGTCTTCCAGGGCGAAAAGTACGACACTTATGTGGGTACCCTGGTCCGGTATAACCTGGAAGCCGATGTGGGACTGATTTCAATTCCCACTTCGGGTGTCGTGGCTGCTGCGAAAGTGGCTCCACTGGAAGATGAAGTCAAAGCGGGTGACGTCGTTGCTTCCCTGGGTTGCAGCAGTGGAGAACTGCCGAGCCTGGAGAAAATCAAGGTGACCGAACTCAACCGTTTCCTGGGGCCGGACAACATCGAATGTACGGGAATGCCCGTGCAGGGACGTTCGGGCGGGGGACTGTTTAACCGCTCCGGCCAACTGGTGGGTGTCTGCTTTGCCGTTGATAAGGAAGACCGCCGTGGTCTGTATGCCGGTCTGCCCGTGGTTCATAAACTGCTCGACGAAAGCAACCTGACGGCCCTTTACAAGCAGCCTGCCGTTCAGGAGTCCGCTCCGGAAACCAAGTTCGCCATGTCGGAAGCAGCTCCCGCAGCCCAGGCGGCTCCCAACCAGCAACTGCTGGATGAGTTTCTGAACCGGGCGATGCCTACTAAGAGCCAGCCGCGTCAACAGGTGACCTCGGCAACCACCGGTAATCCGGACCTGTCCCAGCTGCAGGCGGCATTGGATCAGGCAGGGGAAGCAGAAGTGGTCTGCATTATCCGTCCGCTCAACAAGCCCAAGTCAGCCAGCCGGGTGGTGATCATCAACAAGGCCAGTTCCAAGTTCGTCTCTTACCTGTCGGGCGAAGTTAGTAATCAACCTCAGCCGACCTCAGCCCGCTTCCAGCCTAAGGCCAACCTGTCGGGAACTCCCCGTAATACAGTACGTCGTCAGCGGGATGAACGTATCAGCCGGAGCCTGCCCCGGGCCAGTAAGACACAACACCTGGTAGCCAGCCCTGCTCAGTCGGAAGATGCCATGTTCCGTCCTCCTTCCTCTTTCACACAGACGGCTAAAAAATCAACGCCGGACAGCCTGCAGAACAGTGCTCCGGTCCAGCGTTACCGTCGTTCTGCCGAGTCGCGTCGCTAAACGCTCACTCGTTTACTGAGAACATCTGATCCAGTCTGAATCCTCGTGTGGTTCAGGCTGGATTTTTTTGTTTCTGGCTTTCGGACTTTTGTTCTGCTACGGTGGCTTTTTAGAATAGAGATTCTGCGGAATACCACCGGGGAGGGTTCAACCTGTTCCCCTCAATGTGCCTGCCACCAGGAGACATCACGTGAAGCTGTTCTGTAAACTGTCCGTCTGTCTGGGCCTGTTGTTGACTTATACCAGTCTGCTGTCTGCAGAGGATCTGCAGTTGAACCTGCGATCTCAGTCCGAGACCAGCAAAGGCTCTGGGCGTTATCATCGACTGGAACACCAGGAGAGCTGGGATCCCGAGCAGACGGCGATGATCGTCTGCGATGTCTGGGATTACCATCATTGTCTGAATGCGGTCCGGCGACTGGAACAGTTTGCACCGCGGCTGGATCAGCTGCTCAAGACGGCTCGCGCACAGGGAGTGACCATCATCCACGCCCCCAGTGATTGTATGCCCGCTTATGAGGGGCACCCGGCGCGTCAGCGGGCGCAGCAGGTCACGTTTAAAGGACCGATTCCCGAGGGCATCGAAAACTGGTGCTCGAAGATTCCCAGTGAAGAGCAGGCCGTGTATCCCCTCGATCAGTCGGATGGGGGTGAGGACGATGATCCGGAAGAGCACAAAGCGTGGGCCGCGAAGCTGAAGTCGCTGGGACGCAATCCGGCACTCCCCTGGCAGAAGCAGTCGCCGTTGATCACGATTGACAGTGAAAACGATTTCATCAGTGATAAAGGGGATGAAGTCTGGCGGATTCTGGAGAGTCGCGGCATCAAGAATGTGATTCTGACCGGCGTGCATACCAATATGTGTGTCCTCGGTCGTCCGTTCGGTTTGCGGCAAATGGCACAGAACGGGAAGAACGTAGTGCTGGTGCGGGACCTGACCGATACGATGTATAACCCGCAGCGCTGGCCTTACGTGAGTCACTTTACCGGCAACGATCTGATTATCTCGCACATCGAAAAATTCATCTGTCCCACGATTACGAGCGATCAGATTCTGGGAGGGGACGAATTTGTATTCAAGAAAGATGATCGACCGCATCTGGTGATCATCATGGCGGAGCAGGAGTACGAGACTGAGGTCAGTCTGCCGAAGTTCGCTGCAGAGAACCTGGGCAAAGCGTTTCGTGTGAGCCTGGTTTTCGCTGATGACAAGGAGCGGAATAAGATCCCGGGGATCGAAGAGATCAAGGATGCGGATCTCGTGTTGTTCAGCGTACGCAGACGTGTACTTCCGGAAAAGCAGATGGCGCTGATCAAGAAGTATGTCGCCGCGGGTAAGCCGGTGGTGGGTATCCGCACCGCGAGCCATGCGTTTTCACTGCGCGGGAAAGAGCCGCCGAAAGGATACGCGGACTGGCCTGAATTTGATGCGACGGTGTTTGGCGGCAGCTATCACGGCCATCACGCGAATGATCTGAAGTCGATCGTGACGATCAATCCAAAACAGAAGCAGAACCCGATCCTGACGGGCATTCCCGACAAACCGTTCCCGCAGGCGTATTCGCTGTACGAGGTGACTCCGCTGGCGAAAGGGACGACGGTACTGATGACGGCGGAAATCAAAGGGAAGCCGGTTGAACCGGTGGCCTGGACGTTTCAACGGAAAGACGGTGGCCGTTCGTTTTACACGTCGTTGGGACACACGGGCGATTTCCAGCAACCCGAGTTCGTGCGGCTGCTGGCTAACGGGATCTACTGGGCCGCGGGTCTGAATCCGGAGAAAGTGAAACTCTCCGACAAGGTGAGCCTGCGTGGTGCACCGCACTGGACGGTGGTTTCTGTGCCCGAGTTCAAGAAGCCGACAGGGACCGTAGAGAGTCGCTGGTATCGGTGCGTGGCCCGAATGCCGAAAGCGTGGCTGGCTGGTGAGCCTTTACAGTTAAAGGTACCCACGTCTGCCGGGAACACGGTTCAAGCCTGGTTAAACGGAACGGCTCTCAAGCAACGGGGCGACGGTTTCGTGATCGCGCCGGAGATGGTGACCGTGAACGATGCGAACCTGATTGTCGTGGCGGTTTCCGGGCGTGATGCGGGAGCCGATTTTGCATCGGTGCCTCAACTGGTTTCTGCCAGTGGTGCACTTCCCCTGGCGGGACGCTGGCAGTATCGATCGGGCGATGATCGTGCGTTTGCAAACATGCCTCTGCCGGCTAAGTTCGGTACGGTGACGGATATTGTTTTTAAACCGTGAAGGTGTGGGAAGCTTAGTACCAACTGGTTTCAGATGGCAGGAGTGATTTGCAGGAGCATCCGGAAGATTTCCCTGTCAGTTTCCAGTTCGCTGCGCTCACCCCGAATTGCATTCGAGGCTACTCTTTGAATTGGGGACGCTTGATCTGGAATTCACTGTCTGCTCGCTATTTAGACCGGACACATGGCACCCGGCGTTTGCTACCATTAAATGAAATCTTCGCTGGAGATTTTACCGGCGGCTGGCGCCGTGCCGCTCAGTTTTCGGCTCACATGAACGTACAACGGTTGCAGGGTTCGACGCTTAAGCGGGAGACTGTAGACTCCCGGAGGCGTCGGTATTCGGGAGAGTTGTAGATCTCCAGGACATTCTGATCGTTGGCGTTGCCGATGGTATATTCCGCCTGACCGTCGGCACAGCAGTGGGCGACTTCGCCGGTCGCAGTGATCGAGAGTTCGAACCAGCGTTCGCAGCCCATGTTGGGTACATTGTTGACTTCGAGTCCCTGGACCTGCCCGATCCATTCCATACGCGGGAAGACACTCGATTTGAACAGGGGATAGTTGATGTTGACCCACTGCACGAATTCCAGGTCGGCGGCGGTGCCGTCACCTACGCGGGAAAGGACAACCGGAAAGGTGACATCGCCTTCCATGAAGGCATCGTGAATCATTTCCAACCGCTGTCGCGTACGCTGATAGGGGAGGCTCATCACCCGTTCGTATTCTGCTTCGCGATGATCGTTGAAGGAGATCCAGAGGTACTGGATGTTTTTGATTTCCTGCAACTGCTCCAGCTTGTCTTCCGTGATCGGGGTGGAGTTGGAGGTCAGCGCGATCTTTGCCTGCGGGAGCAGGGTGTTGATCTTTTCCAGAACGTCAAACAGGCGGACATCCAGAAACGGTTCGCTGACTTTGAACGGCGAAATCTGCAGGTTCATTTCCTGGGGAATGGCGGTCAGCTCGTTCAGGATTTTGTCGATGAGCTCATCGCTCATTTTAGTGTGCTTGCGGTTCAGATCCGGGTAAGGACAGAAGTTGCAGCTGGCGTTGCAGCGGGCCTGGGTCTCCAGATGAACGTTGCGTGGATAGTCCATGTAGAGGGAATGCCGCATGCGGGCGATGCCTGCGTCGTATTCTGCTCTCTGATCGCCAAATTGGTAGGGGGTGATGACTTCCAGCATTTTGTCGACTCTTCCATGAATCAGGGACAAGCGGAATATGGTTTGTTGTGCAGATCGGGGAGTGGCTGTTTTCAGTCAATGAGAGCTTCCGGTCCGAATCCTGTAGAACAGTTCCCTCTGTCCGTTTCGGCTGGTGAAAACTCTGCCATGGATCGGGATTTCAAAAACCCTCATTATTCCATTGTCGGCTTAATTTAGTATGATTCATGAAGGAAAACCTCGAACCTTCTGATATTGAAAATGTCCTAACTTGTATCTCTGAAAGCAGTTAACTGATGCACCACTTTTCTGATCGTCTGAATGCCGCCATCCGCAGTAAAAAAACACCCGCTCTGGTCGGCCTGGACCCCCGCTTTGACTGGCTTCCCGAGGAGATCGTCTCTGCTGCGGAAGCGAAACATTCCAGCAAAGCGGAGATCGTCGCGGCTGCTTTTGAAGAGTTCTGTTTCCGCATGATCGATGTGGTCGCTCCCCTGGTGCCGGCGGTCAAGCCGCAGGCCGCGTTCTTTGAAGAATGGGGGCCCGCCGGTTGTCTCGCGCTGCAACGTGTGATTAAGCGGGCGCGTGAAACGGGGCTGGTTGTGATCTGCGATGCGAAGCGGGGAGACATCGGCTCGACGGCAGAAGCGTATGCCCGCGCGTACCTGGCAGGCGAAGATCCGGAGAGTGCCATCTGGGCAGCGGATTGTCTGACAGTCAATCCCTACCTGGGCAGTGATACGCTGCAACCGTTTGTGAAAGTGGCCGTCGAACGGGGGGCGGGGATTTACGTGCTGGTCCGAACGAGTAACCCGGGTGCGGGGACCTTTCAGGATCGGAAAACAGATGGTCATACCTTGTATGAATGCGTGGCGTCGGTGGTGAATGATCTCGCTTTGAATACAACGGGCAACGGACACTACGGGGCCATTGGTGCGGTGGTGGGAGCGACCTATCCTGAAGAGCTGACACAACTGCGGGAACTGATGCCGCATGCTCCGCTGCTGGTGCCCGGTTATGGGAGCCAGGGGGCGGGAGCCGGCGATGTCGCGGGGGCCTTTGATGCGGAAGGGCTGGGAGCGATCATTAACAGTTCGCGGGGAATCAACTTCGCGATTCGTAAGGAACCGTATTCCGAGAAATTCGCTCCGGAAGAATGGGAGCAGGCAGTGGAAGCGGCCACGCATGATATGATCGCCGATCTGGCCGAACACACGCCCGCCGGGAAGCTGCAATGAGCGACCACGCGAAGTCGTTTGCAGAAGCGTCACTGCATCTGCGAGAAGTCGATCACCGACTCAAGCCGGTGATTGATAATATTGGTGTCTGTTCGTTGAAGCCTTATCGTTATCGGTTTGCTCTGCTGCTGCGGTCGATCGTCTCACAGCAGATTTCCACGTCCGCAGCCCGGACAATTTATAAACGTCTGCATGCGTTGACCGGAAAAGGGCAGCCGAGCGCGGAAAAGATCATGCAGCTCTCTCACGAACAGCTGCGTTCGGTAGGGCTCTCGGCGCAGAAGGCGAACTACGTGCATCATCTGGCTGAGATGGTGCTGGAGAAGAACGTACGCTTGCATAAACTGCACCAGATGACCGATGATGAGGTGACCGCGGAGCTGGTGCAGGTCAAGGGGATCGGGCAGTGGACGGCGCAGATGTTTCTGATGTTCGGACTCTGTCGTCCCGATGTCTTCCCGCATGACGACCTGGGAATTCAGAACGGCATCCAGACGATTTACGAACTGGAGACCCGTCCCGACAAGCAGACGTGTATCGAAATCGCTGAACTCTGGGCGCCTTATCGGACGGTGGCCAGCTGGTACTGCTGGCGGGTGCTGGAAATGGAAACGCCCGACGGTCCGTGGTAAGTATATTTATAACTCTGACAAAACCGGATCTATCATGACAAATTCCTTTCGCTGTTTTCAGGTTAGTCAACAGGAACCCAAAGAAATTACAGCTGATGTTGTCTCAGCACCGTATAACAACCTGCCTGACGGTGAAGTGACGATACGCGTCGTTTATTCGTCGGTGAATTATAAAGACGCTCTGGCGGCGATCGGGAATCCCGGCGTGGTCCGTCATTTTCCACATGTGCCCGGAATCGATGCGGCGGGCATTGTGGAGTCTTCCGACTCCGATCAGTTCCAGGCGGGAGACAAAGTGGTTGTGACCAGCTATGAGCTGGGAGTCGAACGCTGGGGGGGCTGGTCCGAATTGATTCGCGTCAAACCGGAATGGATTGTACCGCTGCCTGAAGGGCTTTCACTGAAAGAGTCGATGATTCTCGGAACCGCAGGACTGACGGCGGCGATGTGCGTCGACAGTCTGCTGCACCATCATATCAGGCCCGAGTCGGGCAAGGTGCTGGTGACGGGGGCTTCGGGAGGTGTCGGATCGTTCGCCCTGTCGCTGCTGAAACGATGTGGATATCAGGTGACCGCTGTCTCTGGTAAGCCGGAATACCATCAGCGATTGCTCGATCTGGGAGCTGACGAAGTCGTCGATCGACTGGCAATTGATATCAACTCGGACCGACCTTTACTCAAAGGGCACTGGGCGGCTGCCATCGATACGGTGGGCGGCTCTCTGTTGAGCCATGTGATTCGCTCGATACAGCCCCAAGGTTGTGTGGCCGCCTGTGGGAATGCGGGGGGCGCGCAGCTGGATTTGACCGTGTTCCCATTCATTCTGCGGGGAGTGACACTCGACGGGATCGATTCGGCCTGGTACCCGATTGAAAAGCGGGCTGCACTCTGGCAGAAGCTGGCGACCGACTGGAAGCTGGACGATCTCGAATCGCGGGCGAAGGTCATCACACTCGACCAGGCACAGCAGACGGTCGAGAGCCTGCTGGAAGGGACGCACCAGGAACGGACGATCATCCAGGTGGGAGCCGAATAGCGGCGGTATCCGGCGCAAAGCAAGAGGCCATGCCCACGAAGGGCATGGCCTCTGATGCTGAGTTGATTTTAATGGTCGCTGGTTTAGTAGCGGGCCAGATCGGCGGTGTCGGACTTGAGATTCAAGCCGGTGACGATCCGCTGGGCTTCGTTGACCATGAACTTGACTTCACTGCCACAGGCGATGAACCGCCAGCCTTCGGCGATACGCTGTTCGACGGCTTCGACAGTCTGCACGTGCAGACCGACGGGGGTGCCGGTCTTTTTGCCGGTTTCCAGAATCCGCTGCAGCATGGCTTCAAGTTCATCGGGTGACGGATGCACGCCGGTGGCTTTGCTCATCTGGAAGGTGAGGTCGTTGGGACCGACGAAGATAGCGTCAACGCCTTCCAGGCTGTAGATCTCTTCGGCGTTTTCGACTCCTTCGGGGGATTCGGTCTGCAGGACGACGAGGATTTCATCGTTCGCGTATTTGTAGTAGTCGCCTGCGGTGGCATCGAAGTTCATGGCGTGCAGTACGCCGCCTACCGAACGGTTGCCGATCGGCGGATATTTCACGGCGTCGATGACCTCTTTGGCCTGTTCGACGGTGTTGATCATCGGGGCGACAATCCCGTGGGCACCGGCGTCGAGGGCCCGCTTGATGAGTTCATATTTTCCGAGCGGAACCCGGCAGAGGGGGACGCAGCCGGCATCTGCGATGGCACCGAAGAGGAGTGCGGCCTGCGACCAGTCGATGGGCGAGTGTTCCATGTCGACGGTCAGCCAGGGGAATCCGACGCGGGCCATCAGACGGGTCATCATTACATCCCCGGATGAGAGCCATGTTCCAACCTGAGGTTTCCCCTCACTTAATGCTGCTTTGACCGGATTCTTTTTCATCAGTCTGAATGTCTTTCCTGTAATCTATTTGAAATTGAAGTGATCTGATACCAGATGTTAATTCACCCATTCTCGACAGGCTCATAGTGGATTGCAAGCCAAACGCTTTCCTGGTCGACGGCGGTCGCTTCGACCCGGTGCAGACAATGCGCGGGAATGTTCACTGCATCGCCGGGAATGAGCGTCCGTCCCTCGGTTTCGCCCTCAAAACGGAGTACGGCTGACCCCGAGAGCAGAACCACCCATTCGGCGTGTTCCTGATCGTACCACTGTCCTTCCCGCGTGGACTGCCCGGTCGAAACAATGCGTTCCACCCGGCAGGACTGACCCCGGAAGAGGTGTTCGAAGAGCTCCTCGGTTGGGGGTGTGGCTTGCGGCGTGAGCAGGTTGGTGATTTCAGGAATCATGGCGGTACCTTGCAGGGGGCGAAAGGGGACGGAGTTGAATCTTCCTTCTGTTTTACTTTACGGGAGGCGGGGCGGGGTCACAACCGTGGATTTTTTCTATCACGAAAAACGCGAAAGACACGAAAAGGTTCGGGTGGGATTGCTGGAAAGTGGGGGCTCTCAAATGAAGGAAACCGAACCGGGGGTGGTCTCGGATGTAATCCGATATTGCCGGAGGCAACAGGAGGTTGGAGGGGGATTATCATGTGGTCAGTGGACGTACCTCATTTTAAGGTTAATAGTGTTGGTAGCTCTGTTATGAATTGTTCTGGTGAGCTGCAACCTCCTGTTCGCTGCGCTCACCCCGAATTGCATTCGGGGCTACCCTTTTTATACCCACTGTTGGGTGAGCCAGCATTGCCCTTACTTTTACATGGACTGGTCTGCTTGTGGGTCTTCTGGGGAAGTGGTAGCATGAGATTCTCGCCCGACAACTGATTTCCCCTGCCTCTGGAGCCTCCGATGAAGATCACTGGCGTTGAAACGTTTCTGGTTGATGTCCCGCTGCAAGTTCCGGTTTCGCCTTACCAGTCGCGGTATATTTCTTCAATGACGACGGGCGCTCTGCTGATTCGCCTCGAGACTGATGCGGGTATTACCGGCTGGGGCGAGACGCCGCAGCGGCTGTCGTTTCAAGGTGCGGTCAGTTTTACGGGCGAGGAAGCCGAGTACTTCCGGCCGATTCTGCTGGGGAAGGATCCGACTGACATTGCTGCCCTGTATGCGGATTGGGGGATGGGGGACGAGCCTTATCGTCAGTCGCTGGCAGAAATGGCCTGCTGGGATATCCTGGGGAAACAGGCGGGGCTGCCGCTGCATCGTCTGTTGGGCGGACTGTACCGGGATCGCGTGGAAGTAACCTGCTGCATGGGGATTCGCGGTCCCGAGGAGGCGGCTGCGATTGCGAAGCATTATGTCGACCGGGGGTTTTCCACCATGAAGACCAAGGCGGGGCGATCGCCGGAAGAGGATCTGGCGATGGTGCGGGGGATTCGTGAGTCGGTGGGAGACAAGCTCAATCTGCGGATCGACCCCAACATGGGGTACACGCCGGAAGTGGCACTGCAACTGGCCCGCGATCTGGAACCGTACGAGCTGCAGTATTTCGAACAGCCGATGCATAAAGACCTGCTGCAGGAATCGGCGGACATCCGCAAGCAGACGACGACGCCACTGGCGTTGAATGAATCGGTGACGACGCTGGAGAATGTCCGCAAGATTCTGGAACTGGATGCGGCGGAATACCTGCTGCCGGATACGTATCAGTGCGGCGGGATCTGGGCGGTGAAGCTGGTGGGCGAAGTGGCGGCCTCGGCGGGTGTGCCCTGTATTTTTCATTGTGCCCACGACCTGGGGCTCCGCACAGCGACGATGCTGCACATGGCGGCTTCATCTCCCAATTTCCCGCTGGCGAATGACTGCACCTATTACAGTCTGGAGAACGATATCATCACCGAACGGTTTGAGATCAATGAGGGCACAATGGCGGTGCCGACCAAACCGGGGCTGGGTGTGGACGTTGATGAGGGGATGCTGCAGAAGTACCTGGTGGGGAGTTCGCTGGGGTGATTTACGGTCGCTGTCCGGCCAGCTGACAGGTGGCACCCATGCGATTATTTCTACCACGAAAAACACGAAAGGCACGAAAAGATTCGGGTGGAAAGTGGGGGTTCTCAAATGAAGGACACCCAACCAGGGTGGTATCGGATGTAATCCGATATTGCCGGAGGCAACAGGAGGTCTCAGGGTGATTATAAGGTGGTCAGTAGATATACCTCATTTTAAGGTTAATTGTGTTCGTAGCTCTGTTATGAATTGGTCTGGTGAGCTGCGACCTCCTGTTCGCTGCGCTCGGCACGGATTGCATCCGTGCCCACCCATTTTTTGAGCGGAATGGCGCTAGCCACCGGTAAGTGGGTTCCGCGCTGAAGAAATTACCGGCGGCTAGTAACTCCGATTACAAATAGTTTCCCACCAGAGCAAATTGTTGCCATTGCTTCCTGGTTTTCCTGAGTTCTCTCCAGGTGCGGGGGCGTTCGATCTGCTGTTGTTTCTGTGTGCGGTGGCCGGTATACGTCCAGCG